>JAYTSW010000443.1:0-3595 GCA_043745425.1 Sphingobacteriaceae bacterium
TACTGAGAAGTAATCCCGATAGCTATCGGGACGCTGATTTTCATTTTTATTTTTTTAATAATTGTATTTCAGGTAATTGCTTAATTTTATGAGGATTTAAAAATTCTGAGAAATTACCTTTATATACTATTCACCTGTTTAAGTTTGGTGTTTTGGCGTTGCGCTCAGGTAATGCCATTAAATGGAGGTGTAAGAGATACGCAGCCCCCAAAGCTTGTGGAATCCATTCCATTAAATGCATCATTAAATTTTAAAGGCAGAACAATTGAGTTCAAATTTGATGAGTTTGTTCAGGTAAAGGATATCGCCAATCAATTATTGGTAACACCTCAAACCAAAGAGATGCCAAATGTGGAAGCAAACGGTAAGCGAATAACCGTAACGTTTGGCGAAGATTTAATGCCTAATACAACTTACCGACTATTTTTTGGGAGTTCTATTTCTGATATGCATGAAGCAAATATGTTTTCTAATTTCGAATTTGTTTTTTCAACAGGTAATTTCATTGATTCTTTATTTATAAAAGGAAGAATAACGAAAGCTTATAATTTAAAACCCGAAAAAGAAACAACGGTCGGATTATACAAGTCCGACGAGGCCGATAGTGTAGTTTTTAAAAAGAAACCGCTTTATTTTACTAAAACAGCCAGTGACGGCACATATAAAGTGTCGTATTTACCTAAATCATCTTTTAAAATATTTGCTTTTACAGATTATAACAAAAATTTAGTGTTTGATGGTGGCGAAGAAGCTATTGGATTTAGTAATTCAGGTATTGAAACTGGTATCGACACAATCCTATCATTAAAAACCTTTAAAGAAGAAACTCCAAAAGTGTTCTTGAAGAAAGCGTATTCACCGTTTTATGGTGTTGCGTACATTATTTATAATAAAGCACAGAAAAATATTGCCACAAGCTATTATAAAAGTAATGAGGAAAATATTAGCGCAGTTAATGGTGTAAATGATACCTGTAAAGTATATTATAAAAACATATTTGATACGCTACGATTAACGGTGCATCACCCTGAAAGAAATATAACGGATACCGTTACTATTTCGTTATTATCAAAAGAGCGGTTTGAACGATTAAGGACCGAAAACAAACTCATATTAACTGTTGATTTAGATCCATTGAAAGGAAATAGACTAGACTACTTTGCTAATCCATCTTTAGTGTTTAATAATTGGATGGATGAAAAGAATTACGATGTTTCAAAGATGATATTGCAGTATAAAACCGATTCAATCATTAAAACTACCCTTCAGCTCAGTAAAAATGCTGAGAACACGTTTGGATTATCAAATAAACTTCTTCCAAACACTAATTACGACCTGTTATTAAACAAAGGCGCATTTAAAACCATGATTGGTACCGAAAGCGATTCAATAAAAATTTCATTTAAAACAACCGAATCATCAGATTACGCAACGTTAAACCTGAAATTATTATTGCCGAAAAAGGAAAATTACATTGTGCAAATCGTTACGGATAATGAATTGGTAATTGCAGAACAATATATTGAAATGAGTTTGACAACAAGTGCAGAACAGTTGTTGAAGTATAAAAATTTAGTGCCTGGAAATTATTTTTTGAAAGTAATTGAAGATAAAAATCAAAATAGAAAATGGGATACGGGCAATATTTTGCTCCAAAAACAGCCCGAAACAATTTATTTTAATGCTTTAACCATAAAATTACAGGCCGATTGGGACTCCGAAACGGAGTGGAAAGTAGAATAAAATTTGCTACGTTTTGAACGAAAAATGAAAATAAAAACAGAAAATATTTTTTTCGTAATGCTCTGTACACATAGTAAAATCAATGCTTGCGAAGGATTGCAAGAAAAAATATTTTATTTTTTCTGAAAATAATTTCACCACAAAAATAATTTTAATCAAAGCTTATTTTTCCGCTATTAACAATATCAACATTTTTATGTTGAAAAAATAATAAGCTTATTTTAAGGAGTGAACGAGAAATTTGTTTACTTCGTAGTAACAAAAACTCAAAAACAAGAAACCATGGCAAAAAAAGCAACAAAAAGAAAAGCTGCTCCAAAGAAAAAAGCAGCTAAGAAAAAAGCAACTAAGAAAAAAGCTGCTAAGAAAAAGAAATAATTTCTTTTCTAAGAAAGAGCCCCGCCCAGCGGGGTTTTTTTTGCTCCAAAGTTTTTTGTTTAGGCTTTCATAGCTAAAAAAATAGCCTTTCTTGTATTAAATTGAACTATTAATTTATCTTTACATCATAAAACTAAACACTATGAAAACATTATATTCTTTAATTACAGCTTTTGCGTTAGTTGTAACGCTACAAAGCTGCGGCGGAAAAAAGGAAGATCAAGCTGCCGTTGAAGCACCGGCTGGCATGATAACCCTTGATTTAAGTAAATACGGGAAACCGTTTACCATTTTTGTACCAGATTCAACGTTTGGTAAAATGGAGATTGCCGAACAAACTTGGGGCGCACTTGAAATACGTATCGGTAAAAATTTTCAGATATCAATTACTGAAGATCCGGGTGATATTGAATTGCGTAAATCTGATGTGAAAGCGGACGAAGTAAACAAATTCAAATCGTTTTTGGTTGAAGAGCCCACTACTATTATGTGGGAAAGTGAAATCACCAAACCTGAATTCCACTTTTACAGTATTCAAAAGTTAGGCAATTCAACGTATGTGTTTGAAGATATTAAGAGCAGCGAAGCGGAACCTTTTTCGAAAGAAAACGCTCAAAAGATGTTAGACTCAGCAAAAGGATTGAAAGAAGTGAAGAAAGCTGAAGCAGCCTAATAATACATTAATAGTATAATAAAAACCCTGAAGCGGAACTGCTTCAGGGTTTTTTATTTTAGCACACCAATTTTTTGACCAATATCCGAAAACAAAGCCTTTACCACTTTTGCAGTCTCTTCATCGTTTGTTGCGCGTATATATGTATCGGTTAAAGTCATTACATTTTGAACATAGAATTTCTTCATTTCATCAATGCTCATGTCTTTTGTCCATAAATCAATACGCATGGTGTTATTCTCTTTGGCATCCCATAAAGCTATCATTACACTTTTACTGGCACTTTTTTCGCCTGCATCTTTAGCTTCCCATTCAATGTTTACCGGTAAATGATTGTCATCAACCGTCACTTTGAAATTTATTTCACTTGTTTTCATCTACGAATTTGTTACGAATATACGAACTACTAATTACGAATCTGTACGAATTTACGAATCTGTGTGCCTAACATCTAAATCAGTACTGCATTAATCTTAATCATTAACCTTTTCTTAAGGTCTGTACTTACTTTTATTTAATATTTTCTGAGCATCCTTTTCATCCAATAATTGCTCAATGCTTACCGATTCATTGTTTTTCATGTAACTCCGCACAATTTGCCAGCCTACCCACATCGCAATTCGGGGCGGACATTCTTTACTAATAGCAGAAGTAAAAGGACCATCGCCGGTTAATTCCCCAATAGTTTTAAGATTGTTTTCGTATAAACGATTATTAGCTGCAATGTAGCCCCATAAATTTTTCTCGTAGCTCTCGCAATACTTCATCTGAACTTTCGAATAGCCTATTTTAATACTATCG
>JAYTSW010000444.1:0-13502 GCA_043745425.1 Sphingobacteriaceae bacterium
TTCAGCGTGTTGTAAAAAGTGCAGCGTTTGGTGTTATTCCAAAAAACGCAGAGCAATCTTTTGCGCTTGACGCCATAATGAATCCGGAAATAAAACTGGTAACAATTCAAGGTGTTGCGGGAACAGGAAAAACATTATTGTCATTAGCAGGCGCGTTAGAACAACGCCGCAACTATCATCAAATTTACTTAGCGCGACCAATTGTTCCGCTGAGTAATAAAGACATTGGTTATTTGCCTGGTGACGTAAATTCAAAACTCAACCCTTACATGGAACCGCTTTGGGATAATTTAAAATACATTCGCGGCCAATTCAGTGAAAAAGATAAAGAACACAAACAATTGAATGAAATGGTGGAGAGTCAAAAATTAGTAGTTTGTCCTTTAGCATATATTCGCGGCCGTAGTTTAAGTAATGTTTTTTTTATTGTAGATGAAGCTCAAAATTTAACACCGCACGAGGTAAAAACAATCATCACCCGCGCAGGCGAAAACACGAAAATTATTTTTACCGGGGATATTTATCAAATTGACACGCCATATCTCGATACGCAAAGTAACGGACTCAGCTATTTAATTGATAAAGTTAAAGGGCAGCCGCTTTACGCACACATCACTTTACAAAAAGGTGAACGAAGTGATTTAGCTAATTTAGCTAACGATTTGTTATAATAAATCAAGCATCGAACACTGCTTTTAGTCAATTGGGCATAATATTTTTTAAGCCTGTTTATTTATTTTTACTTTTGTAAGCTCTTAAGCGTAAACTCATGTCGACACAAAACGTAGATGTATTAGTAATTGGTGCTGGCCCCGCGGGAACAATTGCGGCCAGCATAATTAATAAAGCCGGATTTAAAACCAAAATTGTTGAAAAAGAAAAATTTCCACGCTTTGTAATCGGCGAAAGTTTATTGCCACGAAGCATGGAAGCACTTGAAGAAGCCGGATTATTAGATGCTGTAAAAGCGAAGGGGTTTCAAGAAAAATTCGGAGCAAAGTTTGTAAGAGGCAATGAAGTGTGTGATTTTAATTTCGGCGATCAGTTTACACAAGGATGGAAATGGACATGGCAAGTACAGCGTGCCGATTTCGATTTAACGTTAGCAGAAGAAGCAAAACGACAAGGTGTTGATGTTTGTTTTGAAACCGCGGTTACTGACATAAAATTTGACGGAACAAATTCTTCAACAACCGTAGTAAACAAAGACGGAAGTACCGACATCATTAACGCAAAATTTATTGTTGATGCGAGCGGATACGGTCGCGTTATTCCAAGATTATTTAATTTAGATCGCCCGAGTAACTTACCGTCGCGTAAAACTTTGTTCGCGCACATTAAAGATCCGGATCGCGCTAAATATGATGAGCCCAATCGTATTATGGTTGTTGTACACGAACCAACAACTTGGATTTGGGTAATACCTTTTTCAAACGGAACCACTTCAGTAGGTTTTGTTGCTAATCCTGAGTTTTACGAAAAAACAAAAGGCATGAAGCCCGAAGAACAATTGCGCACACTCATAAATAACGACCCACATATTAAAGCGCGTTTCGGCGATAAAGAATTTTTATTTGAACCGAGGACGATAGAAGGGTGGAGTGTTACTACGGATAAATTTTACGGAGATGGTTTTGTGTTAACAGGAAACGTAACCGAATTTTTAGATCCCGTATTTTCTTCAGGAGTTACATTAGCCGCAGCGTCCAGTCAACGTGCTGCAAATCTTGTCATCAAACAATTAAAGGGAAGTAAAGTAGATTGGGAAGAAGATTTTATGAAACCAACCATGATTGGCGTTAATACTTTCAGAAGTTATGTGATGGGATGGTACGACGGAACACTCCACGAAATATTTTTCGCCAAAGAAATTAATCCAGATTTTAAGAAGCAAATTTGCTCCGTTTTGGCAGGATATGTTTGGGATACAACAAATCCATTTGTTAAAAAACACGACCGTGTTTTAAAAACGCTTGCTGAGGTTATCAGAATCGGAAAATCACAGGATGCCGTAAAAAGTATTTAATAAGGTTTCGGTGCTTTAGAAATTTCGAGAGGCGAAAGTTTTAAACGGGAATTCATTTCGAGCATAGCCGCTAAAATTAATTGGGAATAATTTTGAGATGCAGAACGAAAGTGTTTTGTTTGAGCGTGCCACAAATTATAAATCAAATTCATATCCCCTTGTGTTGGCATAAATGTATAAAGCGCTTTTTTTACGTTGCCGGAGCCAGCATGATAAGAGTGCATCACCAATAATTTAAACCACAAATCACTTTCATTATAAGAAATATGCAACGAATCTAAAATTTGTTTGGTGTTGGGGATGCAAATGGTTTTTAATAAACTCGATGCTGCATAAGCCGAACGATCGAAGTCGGCGCGTTCATCTATCTGACGATTTACTTTTAATCCAAATAACCTTGCTACCTCTTTCATTAACTGAAAGGATCCGTAGGCGCCCGCATTTGATTTTTGTAATTTGTTAGGACTTTCAATTAATAAAATAGCTTGAGCGTACCAAGGATCAACATCATTCGCCACAAAATCATTTATGCCTCTGTCAAAATTTTCGAAGGCTTTATCAAAATCGTAAAAAAACTGTTTGCCGTCGGTTAACAATACACGACAAGACGAATCCAAATTATGAACCCCTCTAATGCTGTCGCGATAACATTGTTTGGCGTCATCGTTTTTGCGAGACCAGTTTTTGGTGTGCGTTTTTTCTACTACAGTTCTGTTATGCCCAAGATTTATTAAAGCAGAATCTTGATGTAGATTCATAATTAATCGCCAAAATTTTACTTGTGGTAAAGTATCACACCTAAAATCATAAAGCTGTTTATCAAAAACATAGTTATTACAATAGGTATCGCCCGATTTACAAATGCCCACAACAGATTCACAGCGGTCTTTGCTCGGAACAACAGTTTTTAAACTATCGCCGCCGTTAGAAATTAGTATAGGAAAACATGTTATGAGGGCAAGAATTTTCATGACTTTTACTGAAGCATAAGTTACGAATAAAAAAGCCACAACAAAAGAAAAAGCAGTTATTTTTTTCACCAGCAGTTGTGAATTAATCGGGGGCGAGACTTAAACAACTTTTATCGTTATCAAACTAACATCATCTACCTGCAAATGATTCCCTTTCCACTGATTAAATAGGGTAATTAAATCGGTTTTTTGCTGGGCCAAAGGTTTCCCGGCGCCACTAACTAAAAACTCTTTTAAATTTTTTGATTTTAATTTTTTGCCACCATCACCACCAAACTGATCCGCAAAACCATCTGTACACAAAACAATTAAATCATTTTTTTGAAGAGCGATGCTGTGTGAGTTAAACGGCTTTAATTCTTCACTGAATTGTCCAATTGGCATTTTATCACCTTTAAATAATATTAATTCATCATTACGAATTAACCACAAATTATTATTGGCACCAGAATACTCTAATGTATTGTCTAATTTATTCCAAACACAAAGGCCCATGTCCATTCCGTCTTTACGATCTTCGGCCCCTTTTTGTCCGAGCGCTTTAATAATTTTATCGCGCAGTTTATTTAAAATCACATCAGCTTTAAATAATTTATTTTCTACAACCAGTTCATTTAAAAAACTATTTCCAAGCATACTCATAAAGCCACCAGGGACACCGTGACCCGTACAATCCGCTAACGCAAATACAGAACGGTTATGAGTTGTATTATAGGCCCAATAAAAATCGCCACTCACAATATCTTTCGGAAAGAAAAGAATAAAATGTTCGGGCGATATTTTTTTCCAGACCTCTTCGCTTGTTAAAACAGCGCTTTGAATTTTTTGTGCGTAATTAATGCTGTCTATAATTTCTTTTTGTTTTTCTTCAACTAATTCTTTTTGCGAGTAAATGATTTTGTTCTTTTCTTCAAGAAGCTGTGCCGATTTCTTTTTGGAGGCGTAATTTCTGTAAACAACATAAACGACAATCGTCATGCCAATAAGAACAAGAATTACACCATATAAAATAAGTTGTTGTTTTTGTTTTTCTGTTTTGGCCGCTTCATCTTTTTTGTCTTGGTCGGCTCTAAGAGCTATTTCTTTTTTTTCAAAAGCAGATTTAAATTGCTGTTTTAATATTGATTTTTTTATGTTATCGTTTTTAATACTGTCATTCATTTGATCGGCTTCCTTTAAATAAGTAAAAGCCTTTTCAAAATCCTTTTTCCAGTTATAGTAATTGCTAAGTTTAAGGGCGGAGTTATAGATTAGCAAAGGGTACCCAACCTT
Source organism: Sphingobacteriaceae bacterium (assembly GCA_043745425.1). GTDB lineage: Bacteria > Bacteroidota > Bacteroidia > B-17B0 > Aurantibacillaceae > JAHEYG01. The sequence goes on from JAYTSW010000444.1 coordinate 4,270, forward strand.
TTTAGCATAATAGTAAGCGGAGTCGGTATAAGTTTTTGCCTCATCCTTATTGCTGGCAGTCAAATTAAAATGCGCCATAAAATCAAAAACACGTGACTTAACCGCGGGGTCTCCGGATTCTTTCAAGTATTGAGACGCAAAGTCATAATTTTTTTTTGCGTTGGGCATATCTTTTATATCAATATAACTTAAGCTAATAACCTCATAGAGTTGGGCAAGTCGATCATAATTCGCAACAGCCTTGTACATATCAACAGCTTGTAAATAATACTGAAAGGCTTGGCTGTATTTCTTTTTGTGTTTATAGATGGTTCCGAGCTGACTGTAAACATTACCCAGCAAAAAATTAAGTTTTGTTTTATTGGACAAAGTAAGCGCCTTCTTAAAACTTTCTTCAGCTTTAGCGTAATCTTCGTTCTTAAAATAGATATCGCCCAGATTAACGTTGGTTGAGACCATGCCTTCATAATAATTGCTTTTCGTAAACAATAGATCGGCTTCATTATACAGCTCTATGGCTTTTTCTAAATTGCCTTGTTGCTGGTAGATGTAGGCGATGTTATTAATAACAATTCCCATTCCGGAAGATGAGTTTATTCTGCGGTTTGCTTCGAGAGATAAATTATAAAAATGAATAGCGCTGTCTTGCAGGTTCTTCATATATTGGTATTCATATCCTTTATTGTTTAGGGCGTCGGCATAAAAGGTCAGCGACAAAGTATCATTCTTTCCTGCGGTAAGAGAATATAAAAGAGTATTATACGGAATCCAGATCCTTTCATCACTTAAAGCAGAAGCAAAGTTTTTGATCACCTTTAATTTGAGGGTGTCGTTATTGCTTTTGTGATAAAGGGGTAAAAGCGAATCTAAAATGTGTTTATCGTAGGCGTTGAGCGCCTTCTCATTAAGATCGATAAGATAATACGACTTTCCTTTTTGAGCCTGAGTAAGAGAAACAAAAAAAATCAAAAAGAAAAAGACAAATATTTTTTTCATTAAGCAAATAGTTTTTGAAACACTTCTTCCATTTTGCTTACGGTAATAATCTCAATGGAAAACTGTTTCAAATCTAAGCCTTTTTTGTTATAAGATGATATAAAGATTTTCTCAAATCCTAACTTTTGTGCCTCGCTAATGCGTTGTTCGATACGATTTACAGAGCGAATTTCCCCTGTTAAACCAACCTCGCCCGCAAAGCAAACATTTTGTGGTATTGGTAAATCTTCGTTGCTTGATAAAATGCCGCAAACTAATGCTAAATCAATTCCTGGGTCTTCAACTTTAATGCCGCCCGCAATATTGATAAACACATCCTTTACCGCTAAACGAAAACCGCAACGTTTTTCTAAAACAGCGAGCAACATCGATAATCTCCTTAAATCAAAACCAGTGGATGAGCGCTGCGGTGTTCCATAGGCAGCGCTGCTTACTAAGGCTTGTGTTTCAATTAACATCGGACGATTACCTTCCATGGTTGCTGCAATAGCTACACCGCTTGTAGCATGTTCGCGATGTGTTATTAAAATTTCTGAGGGATTAGTTACTTCGCGCAAACCATCACCATTCATTTCGTAAATACCCATTTCATTAGTGCTGCCAAAACGATTTTTGGTGGCGCGCAATAAACGATACACATGATTTGTATCACCCTCGAATTGTAAAACGGTATCCACCATGTGTTCTAACACTTTTGGTCCAGCTAAACTTCCTTCTTTGGTAATATGACCGATCATGAAAACGGGAGTATTGGTTTCTTTGGCGAAACGTAAAAACTCAGCAGCGCACTCGCGAACCTGACTAACACTTCCCGGACTACTCTCCACATAAGAAGTATGTAATGTTTGAATGGAATCGAGAATGACAAGTTGTGGTTGAATTTCTTCTATCTGCGCAAAAATATTTTGTGTATTCGTTTCTTGTAAAATAAAACAAGAATCGGTAGTAACACCAATACGTTCGGCGCGCATTTTTATTTGTTGTTCGCTTTCTTCGCCACTAACGTAAAGTATTTTTAAATTTTTTAAACGCAAGGCGAGTTGAAGCATTAATGTTGATTTACCAATGCCAGGCTCACCACCAAATAAAACTAAAGAACCGGGAACAATACCGCCGCCTAATACGCGCGTTAATTCTTTTCCTGGAACCGCAATGCGTGGATAATCTTGCAAGCCAACATCCTGTAGTAAAACGGATTTGTTGTTGCCCGAAGGAGATTTGTTAGAAGAAAAGACCTGTAAACGATCGTTTTTCGTTTCACTTTTCACTTTTTCTTCAACGAGCGTATTCCATTCGTTACAGCTGGTGCAACAACCGATCCATTTGTTGTGTTGGGTTCCGCAACTCTGACAGAAATATGTGGTTTTTGCTTTCATTTGGTTGTTTCTAGGTTTCTTGTTTTGCTAGGTTAGGGGCTAGTTGTTTTTGAATTTATTTCCCTTATAATCGGTTTGGTTAAGGTAGATTATGAATTTTGAAATTTTACTACCGAGGTGTTTACATTGAGATTGTAATGTTTCTAATTCAGCTTCTTTTATAATATCTCTATCAAACGCACGATATAATTGAGAGCGAACTTCTCCTAACGATCCTTTTGAAATTGCTAAAAACTGACGAAATTCTTTGCTTCCGTCTCGCTCAAAGCCTTCCGCAATATTATCCATAATAGAACCCGCTGAAGCATCGAGCTGTTCTTTAAATTTATAGTGTTTTGTTTCGAGCAGATTTTGCAAAACAGGATAAACCTCTATATTTAATTTTCTGGCAGATTGCCAAATTTCCAAATCCTCAAATCTTCGTATTGTTGCCATATCTTATTAATTAATTATCTCAACCCAGAAACAAACAACCCAGAAACTTTGCTGGTTGCTTATTTCAAAGAATTAAGCCCTTTACTACAACAAAGCTAATTCAAGTCCGCGAAAAGCCTTGCTACGAATTATAGCATTTTAATAAGAATGTATTACGCCGCGCGCTTAACGTATAGTTTTATTGAATTAAAAGCTTTTTGTTTGTGCCTTTTTTCGTCTTCAATATCAAAATCATCTTGAAGTCCGAGCCAGAACTTGGCGGAGTTGCCAAAAAACTTAGAGAACCTTAAAGCCGTATCAGCGGTAATTCGCCTTTGACCTTTTATGATTTGTGAAACGCGCGTTTGCGGTATTGAAATTTCTTTCGATAAACGGTAGGCGCTTATTTCAAGTGGAATTAAAAACTCTTCCATTAAAATTTCACCAGGATGTATGTTTTTAAGCTTTGTCATTTTAATGATAATCTATTAATTCAACAGTATATACATTTCCATTTTCCCAACGAAAAATTATGAGCCATTGATTATTAACCCGTATCGAATAAAACTCTTTTAAATTGCCTTTTAACTTTTCCAGTTTATTTGAAGGCGGAATCATTAAATTTTTTTGGTTTCTTTGCTTCCAAAAGATACTATCATAAGGCGATACTAACGCTAAAGGTAAGTAATTGTTTTGAAAATACCAAACCAAACATAAAACAAAATTACACCTACCAAAGCTCAATCCTTGCTACAGATCGTAGCATTTTGTGAAATACATCATTTTCAAAACCCCTGTATCTTTTGTAGATTTATGCATTATCAGAACCAGAATGAATAAAGTTTTACGTTTACTTTTTATCTGCTTAGCATTAGTTTGTGTTTCTAAATCAAAAGCGCAAAACTTTGTGGCCGATTCAAGCTTTGAACATAACAGTGCAATGCCCATTGTACTTTCTTCTTTAGGAATGAATACCTCGTGGAGCGCACCCACGGGAGGAACCACAGATTTGTTTTGCGAGTGCAATAAAAAACAAAAAGAAATTTCGGAAGCTCAAGTGCCTACCAATCCTTTTGGCACACAAAAAGCAAACTCAGGAAAATGTTACGCTGGGGGCTATTTCTTTTCGCATGCGGATTACAGAGAGTATTTAATAACGCAACTTATGCAGCCTTTAACGGCGGGCGTAAAATATGATCTAACTTTTTATATAAGTTTGGCCGATTATTCGCGCGCAGCAATTTATAGAATGGGCGTTGCTTTTTTGAGAGGTGCAGTAACACAAACAACTAGTAATGTTATAACAAATATAAATCCAATAAACGTGCCGTTAAAAAATCAGGTGGGGACAGATACGGTAGAGTGGCATAAAATTTATGTAGAGTATAAAGCCAAGGGCGGAGAACAATATTTATTAATTGGCAGTTTTGATATTTACGATTTTGATGAGACGGATGTAAAACCGCCAAAAGGCGTTCGTACAAAAATTAATCAGAATACCGCACGCGATGCTTATTATTATATTGATGATGTGAGTCTGCGAAAACAACCCCCTGTTTATACCGCTTATTTCGATACAATTGTGAAACAAAAAATAGACACTTTAAAACCAACAGTAGTTACACATCCGACTATTGATACATCAGGAAATTCATTAGCCCTCGAAACAGCTTTGGAAAAATCTCTTATTTTAAAAAATGTTTTGTTTGAAACAGGGAAAGCGGTTTTGTTAACTTCATCTTATTCTGAACTGGATATGTTGTCAACCTATTTAATCGATAATAAAACTTTAAAAATCGAAATTGCAGGACATACCGATAATGTGGGTAACGAAGCAACAAACGCAAAACTTTCTGAACTTCGCGCTAAAGCAGTTTCGGATTATTTAATTACAAAAAGCATTGACCCAGGAAGAATCACTCACAAAGGCTACGGAAGCTCACTGCCAATTTCTCCTAATGATAGCGAAGAAGGTAAAAAACAAAACAGAAGAGTGGAGTTTAAGTTTTTGAAGTAATATCCTTTAATAGTTTTTTTACAACGCTCGTATGTTTTTCTGACGCCAAATAAATAAGATACCCAATCAAAAGAGCAAAACCAACAGCACAAACATACAAAGAAACAGATTTCATGTTGAGCGAATCGCCTTCCTTTAAACCATAATAGCAGAACAAATACATAAGCGGATAATGCGTGAGATATAAGCTGTAAGAGAATTTTGATAATTTACTTCCTGCATAATCCATTTTAATTGAAAATGTATTTACAGGAATAAACTGTGTAAGGCTGTGAATAAACAAAGATGTTGTAAGCGCCGCAAAAACAATAACAATGTTTTTGTCAACCATCGAGAGATTTCCAAAACTTATAGAGTGAGAGCCTGAAGTTAATTGCAACAAAACTAAAGCAAATAAAAACAAGCCAAAATATAGAAACAATTTCAGTTTTGAAATGGACCCGTTTGATTTTGGTAATAAAAACGCAAAAGCCCCAATGAACCAAACCAATAAATAAACCGGATTTAACTTTGTAAAAACAAAGCAAACAAAAATCAAAAGTAAAAACGAGAAAAGTAATGTTGTCCATCTTCTGATTCTACTGATGGCCATAATACAACCCATTAACACATAAAACCAAACTTCATACGATAACGACCATATAGGAGAATTAGTATAATCGTTTGTAAAAATGCCCTGAAGAGAAAATAAACTTCCAGCTATATGTAACCACGGAATTTGCTCTTCTGTAATCAAATCTATTATAATAACTAAAACAACAGAAGCAATTAAAGGCAACATGATTCTCGCAAACCTATCAATGAAATAAGATTTTACATCAACCGTGTTTGATAAAATTCTTTTTAAGGATTTGCCCCCAACTAAGTAACCGCTCAAGACAAAAAAAATCAAAACCGATTCGCTGCTTAAACGTGTTACGGAATAAAAAATGGAATTTAAAAAATTCTGTTGTTCCGGCGGAAGCAAGCCGTATTCAGAAAAGAAAACACCCCTGTAATGAGAAACAACAACTTCAAAAGCCGCTAAGAATCGTAATAAATCTAACCAATGGAAATGTTTTTTCAACGCTAAATTTTTAGAACATAAAATTATTCAATAACTAATTTACCGTTTGCTATTTTCTGATTGTTCTGAAGCAAAATATAATTATACAAACCTAATGAAAGCCCATTCGTTTTAATGTCATTGGTTCCCTGAATTATTTTTTGCTCATAAATTTTTTGTCCAATAGAATTAATTAAAATCAGCTCACCGTTTTCAATTTCATTATCAATACGCAAAACAAATAACCCATTGTTAGGGTTAGGAAATAATTTAATAAAACTATTTTTGTTGTTTTCTTCAATACCTGCAAATTGAAATGTAGGCGTAATGCAAGTAAACCAAGGACCAACAATTAAACTGCACGTTATAGTAAGACTGCCCCCGTTGCTTAATATGCCATAACAAGTAAGGGTTACAGCGCCCGGCGACAATAAAGAGACTTGTCCGCCCGGTATTAATAACGAATCTATCTCCAGTATGCCGCGCATTAAAAATTTTGAGCCCGATTTTAAAGTAATGTTATTATGGCCACAAAGTCCGCCTGCGGTATCTATTTTTAAATATCCGCCTGAATTGAAAATTAAATTATTGTTAAATGCTACGGGGTGTTTAATAATAATGGTGTCGGCGCTATTGTAAGGAGGAACAGCTGCGTTAGCCCAAATGGAAGGACTATTCCAAAATCCCATAGAAACAGTGGTCCAGGTTGTTGATTTAGCGAATAGAAAGCTGAAAACAAAAAAAGCGATTATTAAACTTATTTTTTTCAAATTATAAACCTCTTTGATATTTAAAGATAGTGAATTTTGCCCACATTAAAAATAAATTTGAAGCGATACTTTCCGATTTACCCTATTTCAAAATTACTTTTATAGCTTCCAAATAATCTTTATTGTTGGTCATGCCGTTGTGATTCATTCCTTTTAATGTTATTAAGGTATCCTGCTTTTTGAAATTCATTTTCAGTTTTAGAGAAGATTCATAATAAATGACTTCATCTTTATCGCCATGAAAAATAATCACAGGCATTTTACAATCTTTAATATACTCAAAGGTTTTGAATTTATATTTTAAAAGAAAACTGGGAACAATAGGATACATGTGACGAACCAAATCTGTTAAACTATAATACGGCGCCTGCAATATTAATAACCGTGGCGAATTTGTTGAGGCGAGTTTTGCCGCAGGACCAGTACCAATAGAATAACCCAACAGTATTATTTTATCCTCAGTATAAAGTTTTTTTACGGTATCGTAAACGGTTTGCAAATTAGTATAGAGTTTTTCCTGGCTATGAATTTTCCCTTCGCTTTTGCCGTAGCCGGGATAATCAATAATGAAAACATCATAATTTAAACGCGTGTAATTTTTGGCAACACTTCCCCATGTACTTAAGGAACCGCCATTGCCGTGTAAATATAAAATAACTCCTTTTGAACTATCGGCCCTAAACAACAAACAATTTAATTTTATGCCTTCAGGCGTAAGAATGTTTTTTTCTTCAAAAACTTGCTCGTATTTGAATTTGTAATTCTTATCTAACTTTTCGGGAAAGAAAATAAGTTTTTCCTGACAAGAGAAAAGTAATCCGCAGGCGAGGATGTAAACTACGGTTACTATTTTTAAAGTTTTGATAAGAATTTTTTTCACATTGATGCTAACGGTTTCTAGGCAGGCGAGACCGAGTTGCTGATTTTAAAAGATTCTACCAGCCGTCTTTTTTAAAACCAGCCGCGTCTCTGCATAATTTTTCTAAAGAAGCAATTGATTGATTAAGATGATTTAATGTTGGAGCCCAAAAATGTTTTTCATCGCCAAATCCTATCCCTGAGTACATTTTGTCTAGTATTTTCACGTGCTCATTAGTTCTTGTGTAAACGCCTGTTGAAAAAAGCGCTTGATTATTCAACGAGCCCTTTGCTCTAGTTTCGGAAAAGGACGCAATGAAATCAGAGTATTCATATTTGATTTTCCCATCTTTAAACTTTATTAATAAATTAAAAGACATTATATATGGGTCGCCGGCAAATTTAACGTTGAAATATCCAACATACTTTTGGAAACTATAATCACTTTCATCTGATGCAATTAAATCATATTTGATTTCTCCTTGCGGTATAGTTTTAAATATGTTATATAAGTCTTTACATTTGATATTATTAACATCTATTATTTTTGTACTGTATATTTTGCCTGTTAAAGGATCTATAGGTAGGATAATTTCTCTATTTTCAACTGGTTCTGGATTAGTGAAAACAGTTCCATTTAAGTATTTAATTTCCTTCACTAAGTTTTTACTAATTGTAATTTCCTGAGTTAAATTATTGATGGGACTAAATCTAAAGTTCTTCTCTTTCAGGTTTTCAAGATTGTTTGTTACAATCCCTTTTGGATAGTGGAAAGTATAAATCGTGTCTTGACTAAAGACGTTATTAATATATGCTATTAGTAATAATACTAAATAATTCTTTTTGTTCATTGTGGTAAAAAGTTTATTGTTTTATATTTAGCTAAGTTTATGCACGAAAATAATGAATAGACAGGAGCAGAGAAGACATAGTATTAATTTTATTCGGCTTGTTTTAGTTTAATAATTTTGCTTTTAAGGATATTGATTTCATCAACCGATACATGAGTGGAATATTTAACTAACAATGAAATATAATCAAACAAACATTTAAAGCCCGAACCGTCGTGTGCATTATTTTCAAAGTTTTTTTCTTGGGAATTGCCTAATATGTCTGTTATCTTTGCCTTAATAGCTACGCCGTTATGGTTTGACTTTTTAACGATGTCCCACATTTCTTCTTCACTAATTAAACAAGAAATGTTGTCTATATTAATCGTATTATTTGCGATTCTTTTATTGCACTTGTCGAACAAGATGTTTTTATAAAATTCGTTTTTAGCAGTTGATCTTTTGAATTCACATTTAATAATGTAACGGAATTTAATTTTTGGAACCACAAAATGTTTCTCGATTTTAAAGTCTTCGGAAATTATTATGTAATGGTATTGACTTTCCATGTTTTAAGGTTTAATATGTTTATTTCAGCGTCCGGATATCTCGCCCTTTATTAACTCCAATATACGTGAAATTTTTTCAATGTTGTGTTTTGTAGGATAAAATTGGTTTTTCCAATCCTATTGGTTTATCTAAATTAATCATTTTTATTTTCAAAACCATCTTTAACATTTTTCATTCTATGTTCAGTGTTTTGAATTTGTTTTTTTTGTCTTCTTTCTTCAAAAATGTAAAACATTGAACGCTAAATTAAGAATGAGGAAGTTTAAACTACTTACTCAACATAACAAATGCCGCCCAATAAAACGGCTCTTTGTATTTTGTTTTTAATTGTTTTTGTGCTTGCGCAAAGGCTTGTTC
>JAYTSW010000445.1:0-3593 GCA_043745425.1 Sphingobacteriaceae bacterium
CAGCGGGTGTTTATACAGTAATAGGTACAAGTGTTTTTGGTTGTACAAATACGGCAACGTTTACTTTTACCACTATAGATTGCTGTACCTCATGCTCAATTAATATTTCTTCACCAACAACTTATGCTAGTAGTAATGTGGTTTCTGCAAAAACAATTTGTGTGAATTTTCCAATAACTTTAGCAAGTGGTGCGAATATAACATTCGATGGTTGTGAGCTGAAAATGGCTCCAAATGTTACAATAACTGTGATGCCTACTGCAACACTTAATATTAAGGGCAGTCATTTATACGCTTGCAATAATATGTGGAAGGGTATTGATGTGCAAAGCGGTGGTGTAATAAATGTTATTTCAAATGGTAGCGGACAAACCTCATTAATTGAAGATGCTTTTATTGCAGTAAACGTTCAAACGAGCACATTAACTGCGACGAATATTTTAACTGCAAATAATGCAACGTTCAACAAAAATCAAGTCTCAATTAAACTTAATGGCTATCCCGTTAACCAAAATAGTTATCCTTTCACTATTGTCAGTTGTTTATTTACAAGCCGTACAATATCATTTAGTCCTTTATCTTGGCCCTTAACAAACACCATTAAAAGTTCGCCAAGTGGTGGTGGTCCGCTTCAAACACCTTATATAACCAATTCCACATATCCTGGAGTTAACCTTAAAGCGCCCCTTAATACTTCTCTACCAACGAATGGTATTATTATTAATAATGTTGGCTTAACAACCTACCCATTTGCACCAGCGTTTAAAGGAATGCAAATTGGCCAAAATGGAAATCCGAATTATAATTTATTCGATAATCTTTACGAATGTATTACGGCTAATAACTCAAACTTCACAGTTATTAATTCAGTATTTCAAAACGGTCAGCGTTTCGGTAAAGGAAATTCTTCCGGAGGGAAAGCAATTTACGCAGTAAGTACACAAAGCAATCCTACATCCGGTATAGCAACTAACAATCAAATTCGTGTTATCCCTGGCGCAGGTAACAATAATTTTCATAATAAGTTCTATGAGTTCACTCGCTGCGTGGATGTGAAAGGTTACCTAAATACTGAAATAAGAGGCAACGAAGCATATAGTTTTGCCAACGCCTATTCATCCTTCTTTACACCTAACGCTATTGGTGGTTTAGGTTTTACTTTAAGTACAAATCGTTATTATCAAATTCTCATCACAGAAAACAAAATGTACAATATCAAAAACAATATTTTGTTCGATGTTGATCAAGGTTTCTATTTGGTTGGCCCTAAATCAGGCACCGGCCGATACATTGGTCATGCTAACTTTGATAATAATATCATTAATCGTCATCCCGTAACTGCTGCCGCAAACGAGTTTGTAAACATTGGCGTTAACGTTAACGATCCGTTTGCTGCTGCTCCTTATGTTTTAGCTCCTGTAGGAGGTAATACACTTACTATAGCAAGTAATAGCATGACGAACGTTCATAATGGAATCGGTTCAAATAACGTTACCTTTTGCTTAATACATATTGCTACTAACACCCTTAATTTAGTAAATGAACCCAATACGTTTCTTGCTAATCCTGCACAATCCGGTATAAATACATTTCAATTAGGTAAAGGAAATAATATTTGGCAAAATAATATTACAGGACCTTCAACTTACACTAACGATATACGCGGTATTAAAACAAGCATGAACAGTAATTTAAGTGTGAGGTGTAATTCTGTTAACAACACAGTAAGGGCAATGGACTTTAACGCATCGCAAGCAGCAACTACTGTTGAAGATAATGTTATGCAAATTACAGGGACTTCAACTCTTAATTCGTATGGTTTGAGTTTAGATAACAACGCGTTAATCAGCACGCAAGGAAGCCCAACTTACCCACAGGACAATCAATGGCTCGGAGCAAATTGGTTTCCTTCATCTTCAACTATGTTTAAAACATTAACAGTTGGGGCAGGTTCTTCCGCTCTTTTTTCTATGATGTATATTCGTACAAGTCCTTTCCCTACAATTTTAGACCCGAATGGAAGTAGTAAAGTATTAGGAACTGCAAGTTTTAATCTTGATGATTATTTTCATAATTCCACGGGACCAAATACTTTATTAAGTGCTACTTTTTCTGTTGCTCCCACTTGTCGCCTTTCATCAGGCGGCTCAGGTAATAAGGCTGCACAAAAAGCATTGATGGAGCAATTGGTAACAAATGCCATTGCCTATCCCGTAAATGCAAGTGAAATCCAGTTTATTGATAAGAACAGAGTTTACAGAACTATTAAAGATGATAATTCGTGGATGGCAAGTTCAACGATCCTTAACAATTTCTATAACACGAGCCAAACCGGATGCTTGCAGGATTTTTGTGATATTGAAAATGAATTGATGACAGGAACAAGCGTTACCGCTCAGGTAAAGATTAACGCGTTCACTCCGAGTAGCAATATCGAAACCAATTACAAAAATTATTTTCAGGTGTTGCTTAATGTGCAAGGCACGAGTTATAATTCTTCTGACAGTACGGCTTTAATTACACTTGCAAACTCTTGTCCATTCACCGAAGGTGGCTGCGTTTATCAGGCGCGCGCGCTTTACAATATTATTTACAAAAATTATTTTTCGTATAACGATAATTGTAATGCGAACGTCAACCGAATGAATAATTCCGACTTAAATGGAAGTGTCAATGAAATAAATGTTATTTTAAAATCAAAAATTTACCCGAACCCTAATAGTGGAGATCTTTATATTTCAATTACAGATATTCAGGAAAAACAAAATATCGAAATACAAATATTTGATGTAACGGGTAAAATTGTTTATTCAGGTAGCAAGACAACATCTGGTAATATAGTTAACTTACAAGCTGATCTTGCAAATGGTATTTACCTTGTAAAAGTTAAGCTCTCAGATAGTAGTGCTGACGTTCATCGTTTAATAATAAATAAATAATGAAAATGGTTTTGAAAAAAGTAAAAGGCATTTTAGTCTTTGGCTTTTTGTTTTTAATGTTCTATGTAAAGGGGCAAGTAAACTTTGTTCCTAATCCCGGATTTGAGAAATTAGATAGTTGCGTAGCTCAATTTCAAAATACATTTACATGGCCATATATTCCAATAAAACTTGCTTCGCCTTGGGATACCTTAAAAAAAGGGGGGGGCGCAAATCCTCAATTACTAAATAAATGTTTTAATCCTAATTACAATATGGGTGTTCCCAAAAACATTGGGAGCGCTGGAGGATGCGGTACTGTAACAGGTTCATATCAAGTTCCACATTCAGGTAATGGATACGTGTACTTAGAATATTTTAAAACACCTCCTGCTAATTCGGCTTGGCGTACATATGCCCAGTCACCTTTAACTAATACTTTGGTTTCAGGAAAAGTTTATTGTGTTACTTACTATTTAAGTTTGTCTAATCGTTCAACTGTAGCAATAGATGAAGTAAGCGCTTATTTAGACGATGGCACTATACAAAGCATTGCCCCAAGGTTTGAAGCTCTTGCAACTCCGCAAATTAAAAGCCCGACAGGTGTATTCTATTCAGACACTTTAAATTGGATGAAAGTACAGGGAACATTTACAGCAAATGGATCCGAAAGTT
>JAYTSW010000446.1:0-3592 GCA_043745425.1 Sphingobacteriaceae bacterium
GCAAATTAGTAATGCTTTTCCTTCGGGGCAATCTACTTCTTTATTAATAATAATTGTTGTTGCTGCGCTTGTTAAAGCTTTGTCGTAATATTTTGGATGATCAACAAAAACAACATCACCTTTTTCAACGCGATGTATTTCATTAAAGCCATAAATTAAATGAGAATCAGAACCAATGTATTTTGCATTAATTATTTTGGCAATTTCTTTTAACGAAGTTGGCGTAATTTTCATTTGGAGACTTTATAAATTAACTTCGTCTTCGTAATTATCGCTGGTGCCATACCCTAAACGTTTGCCCGTTCTTAAACTTACGCTACTTGTTTTTTCTTGCATTTCGTTTACACTTACTTCGCGTACCGCATCGAAAGGCGGTGTAAACAAATCGAAGGAAATAACCCAAATCATAAAATCGTAAAGTATTTCTTTTAAATTTTCTTTGGTTAAAGGCTCGCTTGAGAATGAATTGTATTTTATGCCAATTGGTCCTTTAGCCTCAATAAAAAAATGCATTTCACGATTCACAAAAATGCGACCGACTAAATATCCTAAATCATTTGCACGGTTAAATTGAAATGAATCGGAAAGAAAATTATATACGTTTATGATACCGCAATACGAATTAAATTCATTTTTTTTGATATAACCTGTTTTGTGCATCGGATGCGATTTCTCGAATTCAAAAACATTGGTATGCATATAAAATTCGAGCATATCGCCGGCTACTTTTAACTGAAAGGCATGAACGTTCACATCAAGAAAGCTTAAAGAAACACGCTTATCAACTTTTTCTAATTCTGATTTTAAATCGCTGCTTATCTCTTTACATAATTCACGAATCATGCCAAAGGTTTGAATGGTGTTTTTGTAAACATCCTGTTTCATGGCCGATTTATCTTTCAATAAATCAACAATCAGTTCGCGTTTATCAATTTCTTTTTTTGCCATTAGTTTAAATTACAAAATTTAGTAAGCTCTTGCAAAAAGCACACGATGTTTACTTGGTTTACCGCTATAAATGCATTTCCCTTCTTCTAGTTTAGTATCCAAAGGAATACAACGAATAGTAGCTTTTGTTTCTTCTTTTATTTTTTCTTCAGTTTCAGGTGTTCCATCCCAATGTGCGCTTACAAAACCACCTTTGTCGTCAAGAATTTTTTTCATCTCATCATAACTATCTGCAGTATGAGTTGATTCTTGTGTACGTTTTAAAGCTTTATCAAATAAATTTTGTTGTATATCGTTCAATAATTTTTCCACGTAAGTATCAACATCGCTTACATTGATTGTTTCTTTTGCTAAAGTATCACGACGAGCAATTTCAACTGTTCCATTTGCTAAATCACGTTCTCCAAGTGCTATACGAACAGGAATTCCCTTTAATTCGTACTCCGCAAATTTCCATCCTGGACGTTGTGAATCTCTATCGTCGTATTTTACACTAATTCCTTTTGTTTTTAGTTTTGTAACAATTTGCAAAGCTGTTTCAGAAACTTTTTTCAAACCTTCTTCACCTTTGTAAATTGGCACGATAACAACTTGCGTTGGCGCTAATTTTGGGGGAATAACTAAACCATTATCATCACTATGACTCATAATTAAAGCACCCATTAAACGTGTTGATACACCCCATGAAGTAGCCCAAACATATTCTTGTTTGTTATCTTTAGTGACGTATTTTACATCAAAAGCTTTTGCGAAATTTTGTCCAAGAAAGTGTGACGTTCCTGCTTGTAATGCTTTACCATCTTGCATTAATGCTTCGATACAATAGGTATCATCAGCTCCTGCAAATCTTTCATTAGCGGTTTTAACACCTTTAATAACGGGAACAGCCATCCAGTTCTCAACAAAATCAGCATAAACATCCAACATTTGTTTAGTTTCAGCTATAGCTTCTTCTTTAGTAGCGTGAGCAGTATGTCCTTCCTGCCATAAAAATTCTGCTGTTCGTAAAAATAAACGTGTGCGCATTTCCCAACGGACAACATTGGCCCATTGATTTATTAAAAGTGGTAAGTCGCGATATGATTGTATCCAACCCTTATAGGTATTCCAAATAATTGCTTCACTTGTAGGGCGAACAATTAATTCTTCTTCTAATTTAGCGTCAGGGTCAACAATTAATTTTCCTTTATTATTAGGATCCGTTTTTAATCGGTAATGAGTAACAATGGCGCATTCTTTTGCAAAACCTTCAGCGTTTTTTTCTTCGGCTTCAAATAAACTTTTGGGAATGAATAAAGGAAAGTAGGCATTTACATGTCCGGTATCTTTAAACATTTTATCTAAAGCCGCTTGCATTTTTTCCCAAATGGCATAACCATGAGGTTTAATAACCATACATCCGCGTACGGCGCTGTGGTCGGCCAAATCGGCTTCTACAACAATATCGTTATACCATTTACTGTAATCCTGTGCTTTTGATGTAATTGCTTTACCCATAAATTTGTTAAAATCTTCTAAAACCTACCACTTAATCCGTTTAAACATACCAGTTGTTAAAAGATTAAAAATGCTTAAACAGAAGGCGTTTTTATTTTGTAAATTTACATTATAATCTTAGGTGTAAAATTAAGTTTTTAAAACCTAATTACGATAAAATAAAATGAAAAAGGTAATAATAGTTGCAGGTATTGTTTCACTAGCTTTAAGTTCGTGCGACACCAGTAAGTTAGCTACATATAATGATGATGTATATGCTAACCCTAAACAAGATCGTATGGAGAGAGAGCGTTTAGCCGCCGAAAAGAAAAAGAAGGAAGACGAATTAGCTAAGAAAGAAGCTGCAGAACGCGCTGCTGAATTAGCCGCTCAAAAAGCAAAAGATGATGCTAATCCGGCCTATAAAGATCCATCTTATAATAAAGATGATTATTACGATTACCAATATGCTTCACGTATCCGCAGGTTCAATAATCCTGTAAATGGTGTTGGGTATTACGACAATTATTACACAAACTCTTATATGTACAATGGAAATCCATCAATGTATGGAACTAGTATTTACAGCAGCTACAATTATTGGGGTGGATCTGGTTATGGTAATAATTATGGCTCTTGTAATTCAGGTTGGCCAAGTAGTTATTTTGGGATGAGTTACGGTTATGGTAATTACGGTGGATACAATCCTTATGGGGGTTATGGTTATAGTCCTTATGGTTGTGGCAACTCAAGCGCGTATTGGATGGGATACAATCAAGGATATAATAGTGGATTTTATGGTTATCCTTATGGTGGGGGTTATGGATACCCTTATGGCGGATATGGATATAACCAATATGGAAGTGGCTGGGGATATTATAACCAGTTTGATGTAAATAGCGGATACGCACATCATACGAATGCGCCGCGTGGAAGTCATGATGGTGGAAACGGTGGGCGTAGCGCAAACCCTGGTTTGTATAATAACGGATTAGCACAAAAATACATTCAGGAAGTTCAGGTATCGCAAGCTACAACGCCAAAGTTTGATAATGAATTAAGAAATATTCATTCTACTAAAACTACAAATGGTAATTTTGATAATAGTAATCCTGCTTCTTTTAACAATGGTAATTCAAACGATGTAAGGCCTAACAGTTATAACAAC
>JAYTSW010000447.1:0-3592 GCA_043745425.1 Sphingobacteriaceae bacterium
CAAATGGATGTTTATTAACTCCGACACTTACAAACAGATCATTGCATATAAGTGTTTCAACTAGCACGAATACTTTTTTTTGTCCGACTGGTGATTGCGGTGGAATTTATAATGCTTCACAATTTTCGGATTTGCGAGCCGAATCTCCTGCAATTAATTGCACTGGAAAAAGTGGAATAAGTTTAAGATTTGATTACATGGAAAATGGCGATGGAATTTTAGATGATGGTTCGGTTTACTATTCGGTAGCACTAGGCCCTTGGACCTTTTTGGGCAATCCGATTAAAACGCCTTGTGATAACTCAGCTTGTACAGGTACTGCGGCGTGTACAGGATTAAATGTGGGTATTTGGTCAACATACACAATAAATTTACCTGTAACAGTTAATAATACGGCTAATTTACGTTTGGGATTCAGATGGGTAAATAATGGGGATAATATTGGTACAGATCCATCCTTTGTAATTGATAATATTAATGTGTTAACGGGTGGAATAGCTGCTGTAGAGAAAGTTATCTTTGATGGTAATGAATTTAAAGTTTATCCTAATCCGGCAAACGATAAAGTTAATATAGAATTAAACGCAGGGAGGACAACTGGTATTGAAATTCAAATGACTGACATTCTGGGAAAAATTATAATAGCTGAGAAGCCTGTTTTTAATTCAGAAAACAGATGCGTTTTAAACACATCAACAGTAATGCCAGGAATTTATTTCATTAGAATAAAATCAGACAATAAACAATCAACTCCAATAAAAATAATTAAAGAATAATTAATTCTTCTGAACTAAGCTTTTCTTTTCAGTTTTCAATTCAGAAATGCTTTTAACTATTTCTTCTCCAATCAAGGCTGCAAATAGACCATTTTTTAAAATGTAGTCTTTGTTACTGATTAAATTTTCTAAAGCAACGTAGCCCACAACATAATTGTAATTACCACCCGAATAGCGCTCCGTAATTTCTTCAAAACTTAATTTCTCCAAATCAATTAAGCGATTGTAGCGGAAATAAATTTTTATAAAGACATCATTAGTAAACTCCAAATGCGGACTTTGTTTCTGTTTTTTGTATTCGTATTTGTAGCCGTAAGATAAAGCTGAAATATCCGATAATACAGCCGCTCCTGTTGGATGGCCTCCGGCGCCTTTGCCCTTTAAAAACTGTTCGCCGGAGAATTCGCCATCAACAATAACGCCATTAAATTCATTATCCACACTGTATAAATGATTATCTGAGTTTACATATTTCGGCAACACAAAAACTGAAACCTGATTATCATTTAATTTTTTTACGGTTGGAACTAATTTTATTTTGTAATTTTTTTCGTTAGCGTAAGTAATATCATTATTGTGTAAAGTAGTGATACCAATATTTAAAACCTCTTCTGGTTTTGCAAATACACCAAAAGCGTGTAGGGCAAGAATGATGGCTTTATATTTTGCATCAAAACCTTCCACATCGTTAGTTGGATCACTTTCGGCAAAACCTTTTTCCTGTGCTTGTTTTAAAGCATCGGCATACGATAATTTTTCGTTGATAGTTTTTGTAAGAATGTAATTTGTAGTACCGTTAAAAATGCCACTCAATTTTTCCACTTGTTCATTATCAAAATATTCTTCAAGAGTTCTTATAATGGGAATACTTCCGCAACTGGATGCTTCATATAATAACGATACATCATTTTTATGTTGCAAATCAAATAATTCCTGTAAATGCTGCGCAACCATTTTTTTATTGGCAGTCACCACATGTTTACCTTTGCTTAATGCGTAGCTAACAATGTTAAAAGCCTCTGCAGCGTCGTCAATTAATTCAACTACCACATCAATTTCTGGGTTATCCAGAATTTCGTTTTTGTCAAACGTAAATAAACCTTTATCCAAAGGCCGCGCTTTAGTTTTGTTTTTAACTGCAATTTTTACAATGTCGGCCTTAAAGCCCTTGCTGTTTTTTAGTACATGGTATAATCCTTGACCAACACAGCCGAAACCAAATAATCCTATTTTTAATGTCTTTGCCATTTTATTTTTTGTTTAGTAGATTAATGAAAGTTTGTTTTTTAAAATATTTTTTGTTTGTGGTAAGTAAAATTTTCGAATCAAATCTGTTAGTTGTTTTGTCTCCAATAAAAATCCATCGTGACCGTAAAACGAATCAATCTCGTTGTATTGAGCATTTGGAATATGCTTTGCTAAAAATTGTTGCTCTGTAGCCGGAAATAAAATATCAGAACTGATGCCCACTACTAAAGTTTTAGTTTTGATAGTTGCCAAAGCATGTTCAACAGCTTCATTTCTGTTACGCGCCACATTATGTGAATCCATTGCTTCCGATAAGCGTACATACGAATAAGCATTGAAACGCTTTACTAATTTTTCCCCCTGATAGCGTTGGTATGATGCAGAAGCAAAGTCTGTAACCTTATTCAAATTAGTTTCCTGTTGTGTTGAATTATATGTATTGTAATTTCTGTAACTCAATAATGCAATACTTCGAGCAGCCGATAATCCTTTTTGCCCGCCGTCTTCTGTATTACCATAATAAGTTCTGTCAGCTTTCACCGCTAAGCGTTGTGATTCATTAAAGGCAACGCCCCAGGGAGAATGTTTGGCATTAGTGGCTACAATAATTAAATTTTCAACTAATTCTGGTTTTTGTAATACCCATTCCTGTGCAATTTGTCCGCCTAAGGAACCACCTATTAGTGTGTGAATTTTTTCAATACCTAAATGCTGTCGCAACACATCCAAAGTTTTAGCTTGATCGCGAACTGTGATATGCGGAAAAAAACTAAACCAAGGTTGATTGGTGTCTTGATTAATACTTAAGGGTCCAGTTGTTCCGTAGCACGAACCTAAATTATTGGCGCAAACAATAAAATAATCTTTTGGATTATAGAAATCATTGTCGCCAAACAAACCTTTCCACCAATCAAATACATCACTGTTAGCGGTTAGTGCGTGACTCACCCAAATAACATTATTTTTTTCTTTATTAAGTGTGCCGAAAGTGTGATAAGCAATTTCTAAGGACGGTAAAGAAACGCCACTTTCTAACGTAAACACTTTATTGTATTTATAATTTTTAGAGCTCATAATTAGTTACTATAAATAGTTTCGTTAAAAATTAATTGCTTTACTTCTTTATTGCTTAATAGATTTACATCGCTCACAATTCGTTTGGTATGATTAATTGAAAACGTTGGAATGATGGCGCCGCCTCTTTGTGCGATACCAAATGTTGATTGCAACTCTAAAAATTGTTTGTGATTTTGGTTACCTATTAAATTTATTTTGGTATCTATTTTAATATTATTCATTGTTGTAAGGTTTAAATGTTATTAATTTTTTTTGATTGTGCATAATGCACCTAAAGCTCGGTTAGTGCCGAGATTTAAATTCAAAAAATAAATTTTTGAAAAAATTCTAGCACATGCAGCAACAGCAGCACATACAACACATAAACGCGTGATGGAAAATAGAATTAATACTCCAGCGAGCACAGGTGATGCCGCCGCCGATTTTTTTGTTTTGAATGTTTGTTTTCATTTTTCGTATTTAATTTATTTGTCCTCCGTCCCGATAGCTAT
>JAYTSW010000448.1:0-13430 GCA_043745425.1 Sphingobacteriaceae bacterium
CAACACCTGCGGCAGGTGTTTCTCCTTATTTATTAAATTTAAACATTTCTGACTATCCTGCATTTGTTCCCAGTAGTTATATTTCTTCCGCTGTCGCGAATTGCGGATTGACACCAACTAGTATTTTAAATACTCCAATGGTTGGTGAAACAGTTGGTAATTTTGCTGTTTCACCTTCTGGGGCCGCTATCTATAACATACCAATATACGCTCCACCTGGAACTTCAAATGTAGAGCCAAGATTGAGTATAAGATATAACAGTGATGTCAAAGATGGGCTGTTAGGTATTGGCTGGAATTTAGTAGGGCTCTCCTTTATTAGTAGGGTAAATAAAACCCCACAGCTAGATGGAAAGTTTGAAGCGGTACAGTTAGGCATAAATGATCAATTTTCATTAGATGGAACGCGTTTAATGACAAAAAGCGGAGTGTATGGTGCCAATGGATCAACTTATAGTACTGAAAACGAAACATTCTCCACAATAATTTCTAATGGTAGTTCAGGTAACGGGCCTTCATCTTTTGAAGTAACAGATAAGTTTGGAAACAAAATGCAATATGGGCTAGGAAATAATTCCACACTAAAAGGGATTGGTGATAATTCAATTTTGATGTGGTTTTTAAACAGAGTAACTGATGAATTTGGAAACTTTATGAACTACTCTTATAAAAATGTTAATGGAGAGATTATAATTGATAATATTGAATATACCATGAACAACGGTGCTGGACAAACTACTCCATACAACACCGTAAACTTTGAATACACAGAAAAAGCTGAGAAAAATTCATTTTATACAGCAGGAAAGGAATTTCGTAACTCCAAGTTACTTAAGTCAATTACTTCTATGGCTGAAGGTAAACTTGCTCGAAAATACGTTTTTGATTATAAATTTGATAGAGTAACGCTATTATGGAAGATCACAGAGATTGCATCAGATGGTTCCGAATTACGTCCCACCACTTTTTGCTGGAGTGATCCTTTTAGCCAAACAGCATGGTCTAATAATGACAAAGCCTTTCAGTTGTTTAGTAGCCAAACTGAAATGAATGGCCTTCTTAAAGTAATTAGCGCTGACATGAATGGTGATGGCTTTGCCGACGCTTTGTGTACTTATACATTTAATAATACATCTCAACCTCAATTCAGATTAAAGGTAACATCTGTAGATAATACAGGTTCAAAAGCAACAAACCCCGATCTTTCTTTTACCACCATTAATACAACCGCTAACGCCACTTTTATAAATTCAAAAAATATTCTCTCTAGCACGGTGATTGATTCTGATTTTGATGGTGATCAGGAAATTTATTTGCTAATAGATCAAACTGACGCTAATGCTAAGCAATATATTGTTCAAAAGGTAGAACTCGGCGGTCCGTTACTGGTCACTAATGTCGCAGGTCCTTTTCTAACCACTAATAATATTAATGTAACTCAAGACCCCTCACCTTTTTATTATGAGAAAGCAGATTTTACCGGGGATGGTATATTAGATGAATTAATAATTGACCCTGATAAAATAATGATCAATAGTGCTCAAGGAAATCTTCAGGATGTTTATGTTGGAGGGAATCCTATCGTGCGCTCAATTGATTTCGATGGCGATGGTGTCTTGGAACTTCTTTTACTAGACGATCAAATAGCGAGTTTAGGTATTAAGATCCTAAAGTATGTTGTAGGTAATCCTTTTCTATCACTTGTCCACGCTACGACTATTCCTTATTCAGGGAACTCTACAGTTAAGCTTCATAATTTGGCAGGGTTAGGAGATTATAATGGTGATGGTAAAACGGATATTGCATATTTAAATCTTAATAATTCTGATCTAAACATAATTTATTCTAACGGAGTAGGTTTCACATCTGCAAAAAAGGTAGGTGCTTTTACTTCATTAGCTACTTCTCAATATATCTTGCCATCAGGCGAATATTATAATATCAGTTCGCCGGATGTTAACTCGGACGGTAAAAGTGACATCATTATTACCAGTAAGGTTGATAAAACAGCAACCGGTGCCACTGAAAACTACTTTTCTTATTTTTCAGGCGGAGATGTTTTTTCAAAAGGACCTGTTGCTGCGGGATTATGGACTTATTTCGAATTTAAGAGAATCGCTTACAGAAAAAAGTATGAAATAATAAACGGAGTATATAATTATAATTTTTGGAATGGAGCGGCCGATTGGAAAATTGTAGATGACAAAATGCCTGTTTTTGTACACAATTTCGATTTAAATGGAGATGGCAATTTCGACGCGATTTCCTTGAAGGATTTCACACATCAGCGTATAGTATTTAACAATATTACAGCCTCTAAATCAGATTATCTTTATCAGATTATAACAGGTCTTGGTAAGCAAGTAACAATTTCTTACGCAAATACCAATACAGAATTTAATAAAGATCAGGAATTAGTTTACACGAATGACAATCCTGTTTCTTATTCATTACCCCTTGTCCGATTAAAACCAAATAAATGGGTAGTTAACAAAGTTAACTATACTTCTACATTTATACCTCTTGGCAGCATTAATGATCCTCAGATCAGTAATACTTACCGCTATGGTTATTATAATGCAGTGTATCACAAAGAAGGAAAAGGTTTTTTAGGGTTTGAGAGAATTATTAGTTTTCACGAGAATACAATGATAGGTACGCAAAATAAAAACATCTTTGACCCCATACATTTCATTCCTTTAAATTCAGAGAATATCACCGCTATAATTAAAAAACAAAATTTTACATCGGGTTTAAAAATTTATTCCGTTGATAACTCAAAACCCTTAAGCTCAAAAACCAATATTACTTACCAAATAAGCAATACACCTTCGCCGAATAGTTATTTTGTTGCGCCTCAATCAGTGATACAAAAAGATTATCTTTCTTCAATCGCTTCTAAAACCGATCTTGTATATGATTTAAGCAAGGCAGGAAACGTAGCGAGTTCTAATACAGAATATTTCTGGAAGGTCGGAGATCCAATTACCTATTCAGTTAATACTACTTACAATTATCAACAAGAAGGTTTAGCTGCAAACAAAATATTTAAATTAAAAAATGTCATTTTAAAATCGACACATAAAGACGATCCGGGTAATCAATACAATCGCTTTACAGAATACACATACGACGGACTTGGTCATTTGATTGAAATCTCAAAGGACCCATTAATTTCAGGGCACAATGTCAAAACCATATTTCCGTCGATAGCTTATAACTCTTTTGGACAACCAACACATATTGAATTAAGTGGTGATGCTCCAACTAATCGTTTTGCTGACGTGCAGTACGATTCGAAAGGACGTTTCATTACTAAAACTATAAATTCTTCAGGTCACACTAATGAATTGATTTACGAGCCTGTGTATGGAAACATTATCCAAACCAAAGATATTACAGGTTTAGTAAGTACTTTTAGATATGATGGACTCGGAAGGATAACTGAAAGTCATTTACCGAACGGCGCTATAAATTATCAAACTTATGATTACCAGATCCCGGCTTACAGCAACAATAACCGCAATGGTGTATATGCCGCGACAACAATTAATGAAGGTACTTCACCTTCTATTAATTATTTTGATTCTTATGGCCGGATGTTGCGAAATGAAACAAAAGGATTTGGTAATAAAATTGTTTATACCGATCTTCATTATGATGGAGAAGGTCGTTTGTGGCAGCAAACGGAACCGCATTACAGTACACAGGCTAAATTTCTTGTAGCTAAGAACACTTATACCGATCTTCCATCTCCGGATGTGTATTTCAGGTTGACGAAAACAGAAGCCTACCATCGTGATCTTACAATAACAACTCTTTCAGAACCTACCGCAACTCTTTTAACGAATTACCGGTATAGTAATCCGTCCAATGACGCAACGCATATATCAGGGTTTATTTCAGTAGCGAATGAAGCAGCGGAAGAAACAAAAACATTTATGAATGTAGCGGGACAAACTTCTACTCTCCAAACCATAAATGGAGGCAATGCTTTCCAAAACTCTGTTTATACATATACCTGTAATGGCCAGCCAAAGCAGATCAATTTGAGTTATGGTTCAGGTAATTTTACTTCTGGACTTGTTCAGCACAAATTTCAGTATGATCTATTGGGAAGACAAATCATTTTAGATGACCCGAGTGCAGGTATAACTTCTTATGTTTATAATGCCATCGGAGAATTAACGCAGCAGACCGATGGAAGCAGTAATGTTTATACATATCAGTATGATGATCTAGGTCGGTTAAAAAAGAAAACAGGCAGCAGTGAAGGTATAACTGATTATCAATATATAACAAGTGGTAACGGATTGGAAGCGTTGCAAAAGATCATCCATGCAAATGTAACCACCGAATTTCAATATGATAATTTGAACCGGTTAACTGAATACAAAAAGACACTGCCAAGTTCAAAAATCTTCAAATCAAATTATACGTATGACAAATATGGCCGTGTAACTGATTACAAATATCCAAGTGGTTTTACAACCAAAAGCTTTTATGATGCGGAAGGTTATTTAGCACAAATAAAAAATGCTGCAAACAATTTTCCGATATGGCAGTTGGATGATGTGAATGCTTTAGATCAAATAAAACAATATACTTATGGCAATGGCTTACAGACCACAAATAGCTTTGATGCTATACACCAAACTACTTTAACTACAAATAACGCCCTTACCCAAAACTATAAAATGCAAGCAGGGGGGCCAGCCTTTGTAACATTTATGGAAAAGAGAAGCGTTTCTAATGGAATGAGTACTCTTCAGGAAAAATTTACTTATGATCAGCAGCAACGTTTAAGCAGTTTTGTTGAACTGGACGCGAGCAACAATCCAATACCGGGAACGCTGATGCAAACGCAAATCGACTTTAAAGGTAACATTACTAAAAAAGACGATGCTGGAGATTTTGTTTATGGCAACACAAACAAACCTTTTACTTTAACCGGAATCAATAACCCTCAAACCAATATCAGTTTAAACACTTTAAATGTAATTTATAACGACTTTAATAAAGTAAAACAGATCAACGAGGCTTCTACATTAAAACAAATGGATTTTACTTATGGCAATGATGAACAGAGGTTGAAGGTTGACTATAAAATAAATGGGATCAACCAATATACGCGTTACTACTGTGATGATTACGAACGTGAAGAGACTCCCAGCTCAACATTTAAAGAATGGAATTATATTTTTGCACCGAGTGGTTTAGCGGCAGTGCTTTATAATAATAATGGAACTGAAAATTTATATTTCGCAGAAACCGATCATTTAGGTAGTCCCATAGCCTTGACTAACAGTAGCCAGAACATAGCAGAAGAATACAGTTTTGATGCCTGGGGAAGAAGACGAAACCCGAACAATTGGAGCGATTATAATGTAAATCCCACAAATTTTATTTTAAAAAGAGGATTTACTTTCCATGAACATATTGATGAGTTCAATCTTATTAATATGAATGGACGAGTTTATGATCCTGTACTTGGCAGATTTATACAGCCGGATAATATTGTACAAAACCCTGATAACATTAGCACGTTTAACCGTTACAGTTATGTAATGAATAATCCGCTTAAATACATAGACCCGAGTGGATGGGGCGGTGAAGGATCGAATCAGGATGCGTATGATACACCGGGATATGGATGGAGTTCACCGATGAATCCTTATCATCCAGGAAACTCAAGTTCAGGCTTTGATTATTCAAGTTACAATATGTTATGGTACAGTAATTGTTGGAGTGGGAATGGAAGTGGCGGCGGCAGCGGAGGGGGAACCAGCGGAAACAGTTATACACCAGGTTCATATCAGGGCGGTAGCACAAGCCCAGCAACTTCTGCTGGATATGCGGGAGGTGGCGGTTCACCAATGGGTGGTGGCCCCGGTCGTGGTGGTGGGGGAGGAACTGGTGGTGGAGGAGGTTCATCACAGCCAAGAAATTTGCAAGCACCAACACCTACTAGAGATGTTATGAGTGTTAGTACTTATCAGAGTATTCAAACAAATAATAATACTTCTAACACTGCTTCAGTACCAACAGCCTTAATGCTGACAGCAGGGCAAATGGCATTTAACGAAATTATGGTGCCAATAATGTTGGCAGAACCTACACCTTTTGGTGAAGCTGCTGTTGCGGTAATTAATACAGGCTTTTTAATTTATAATGCGGTTACCATTACAGAAAACGCTACATCAATAATGCTTGAGTTTTCGAAGGGAAAAGGAGAAAGAAATAAAGCATCAAAAGCTGATGGAACCGATAATCCTTTTAAGAAATTAAAACCCGATCCAAATAAGCCAGGTAACGTATTGGTAAAAGATAGCCATACTGGAAAAACTGTTTCAAAACCTGCTCCTCCGGGATTTAAGGAATATTGGAAAACAAAAAAGTAACATTATGAAAGGTGATAAAATATATTTAGAGGCTAAGTTTATTGGTAGGGAATTGTATAATCATAAAAGAAGAATATCTAAGATAGATAAAGCCAAACTTTACAAAAAATATCTATTGTTATTACGTAGAGCTGCATATATTGGGCATCCAGAAGCTCAATATGATTTAGCTCAGCAATTTGAAGATATGAATTATTTATATTTGAATAATCCAAATTACAACCCCGAAAAGAGTTTTTTTTGGTATGAGAAAGCGACAATAAAGAATCATCCGGCAGCCTGCAATAATTTAGCCTTTCTATACGAAACCGGAAAAGGATGTAATAAGAATTTGCGAAAGGCACTAGTACTATACAAAAAATCTGCTGACTTAGGAGACCCTATAGGCAAGAAAAATTACAAAATCATGCTGCGTCAAATGAAAGTAATGAAAAAAAGAAACTAATTTGGTTTGTTTTAATGTATCCATACCCAGGAATCTTTTTTTAATCGGAAAGTGAAGGTTTTGTTGTCTTTAACTATAATCTCTTCTATTACTACGTTACCAAGTATTAATTCCACTTTGTAAAGGAATGGTTTAATTATGGATTAGTTTAGATTACATCAACATCAGCGATTAGAACATCATATTCATTTCTAAATTGAATTTTACAACAAACATTTTTTCCGATAAAATGCTCTGCTAATTTTTGTTTTGTACTTGAACCTTTTAACGAATGACTGTTGCGTGGAAGTATATTAGAGATTCTAATAATTTCAAGGTCTCGATATAAAAATTTATTATGAATACCAATGCGATCAACCCTCATTCTAAAAGTATTGCCGTCAATAATGCTTATGACAGGACCGATAGTCATATCCTGACTTAACTCTCCTTTTTTTGTTTTTGTTATCATGATATTCTTACCTAATAAAGGTAAAAAATGAGTTAAGGATCAACCTAAGTATTCGGTAAGGATGGAATTTTTATGGCTTAAAAACTAAAAATAATGGCTACGCCAAATGAGGCGAAAATTACTCGAAATGCACATCGCAAAACAGACGATTGTAGTTGTCTCTATATCTCACAGAACATTTGACCCGCCTCCCAATTAATGTAAGTGACAGGGGTGTTGCATTAGTTACCATTGGATTAGGAGCAATATATACAGTTTCATAATTTCCATAACCATATTTATTATGATTACCGATGTGAGTTACCTGCATCTGGAATGAATTACTATCTATAATTCTTATGATTGGACCAATAGCTGTATCTAACATTATATTACTTTTTTCCCTTTTTAGTATTAAGTTGTTTTTCATATTCTTGCCGCCCTAACTCCATTTGTCTGTTTTTTATTAAAGTACCTATTTCATCCGCGCTTCCTGCTATTCTATTTAAGGCAAGTAAATAACTATCTAAAGTATGTTTTGTTCCTTTTTTTGAAACGTATCTAAGTTTGTGATCTATTTCACTCCAACCATCTTCAAACACGGTTCTAACTTGAATCTCAACAAATGCAACTTTTTTTTGTGGATAGGGATCAATAATATAATGGATAGATCTATAAGCTTTAGGGTGAACTTGCGCATCACATCCATTTTTCTTGCATTCAGCAATAAAGGACTTTTCGTCTCCTTTTCTGAAATAAACAGTGGGAGTTTCCTTAGTTTTATATTTGCAATCACAAAGAATAAAATTATGTATGCCGAACCAATCATTTTTAAAAACGTGAAGTATTCTTACGCCAATTAAATCATTAATCACACTTGTATAATTCTTTAAAGTAATATTTTTGAAAAGAATTTTCTTTTTAGCGCCAGAAACCTTAGGTTTCTTTTTTGCATCGAGAGTTTTACGAATTATTTTCTCTATTAAGCTATCGGGTTTTTTTAATCGAGAACGTACCGAATGAACCCCAACTTCTTTTGCATCACTTGATAAAAATTTAGTGATTATATCCTTTTCCACTCCTTGCAACAATCCTTGATTAGAAATGTAATCAGCATGAATTTTTTGTAATTCACTCCATTTAATTTTTGTTGAGGCAAAAGCGGCTGTTGAAATTTTAAATTTTTTAAGAAACTCATCTTTTGGCAATAACTCATCTTTTTTAACCGAGTTCTCCGTTAAAGCTGAGCTATTAATTACTGTATATTCGGTTTTTGTCTTCAAAATGTAAAGTCAAATGTATAAAGTTTTTCTGGATATGAAAATTTGAATTACTGTGCTTTTTATCCCTTTCCAACAATATAAACATCATGCCACAGAAGGCAAGCCGCCTTGTGAACGGAGGGAGCAACAGCACCACGGTGCTTCGCGCTTTGCTTTGTATGCGGGAAGACCCTTAACTGATTTGCAACGACAAAAGGTAATTTGGAAACTATCTAATGGATTCACTTAAGTACTTAATAATTTTCGATTCAGGGAATGCAAAACGCACTAAAAAGTAAGCCATTCTAAAGAAGGTGAATTATCCGTCAACTATTGACGGATAATTATTAAAATACGGTTTTTAGCCGAACTAATTTAAGCATATCTTTGTACAGTTGGCTTCGACATTTGACCCCTTTGCCAGCGCAATCTACTTTATTAAAAAACGCGGTGGTTGAGCGTAGTCGAAACCACTGCCTATTACTCCATCTTCCTTTCCTTAATCTTCACTGCCATATTACCTTGGTAAATTGAATATGGTTCCAAAATTCCGGAAGCAACAGAGCCCACAGTAAGAATAGCATGGCTTTGCATTATGGTACCCGGACAAACTTTTGCATCAGCACCAACCCAGGCGCCCTCTTTTAAAATTATTTCACCTATTATTAAATCGAATGTTTCTTTTCTGTAATCGTGGTTACCAGTAATTAACATGGCGCGTTGTGAGATACAGCAATTATCTTCGATAACAACCTTCGCCTGATTTTCGATCCAGATATTTTCGCCCAGCCAAACATTATTACCAATTTCTAAATTCCAGGGGAATTTTATTACAATATGTGGTTTAATAATAACTCCTTTACCAATTTTAGCACCAAATACTCTTAAAACAAAACGACGGAAACCATTAAACGGGAAAGCCGAATTAATAAATATTTCCTTAGCACAATACCACAAATACAATTTAAGAGGATTTGCTCCGATTTTAAACCAGGTATTTTTGAATTTACTTAAATCTGTTTTTACCTGCGTCATGCGAATAATTCTTTATAAGCTTTTAAATCGTTAGCGCTGTTTGCTTTTTCCTTCATAAAGATAATGGAATTTTGACACATATAGTTATACAAGTCATTATCCAACTGTGCCAAAAATTGCAGCGAATTAACCCATTCATCCTCACTTTTTAAGGACAGGGCAAGACCACAATAATTATCATTTATCGCGTTCCAAGGCGTAGTATCACTAATTAATACTGGACAAGCACTCATTAAAGTCTCGTAAATACTATGCCCGAAGTTCTCATTTAAAGTCGGTAGAAATAAAAAATGATAATTGTCAACCATTGGCTGCACTTCTTCAAAACTTAACTCTCCCTTATAATTTACAATAATATTTGAAGGAAGTTTTTTTATAACGGCTTCACATTCTTTCCAATATAATTTATCCTCCAACGAACCATAAATATCATAAGTAATTTTTCCTGAAGTTTTCACCTTACTCAACATCTCTATAGCGAAAAGTAAATTTTTTACACGCGCTATTCGTGATAAATAAAATAGTTTTACTTCCCCCGGTTCTTTTTTAATCTGTCTTTTTTCTATTTGTCGAGCCGAATTAACATTGGAAGCAATTTTTACGTTGGCTTTCTTAATTACTTTTTTTATTTCTAATTCTTCATCAGAAGTTGTGGCATGAAAAATTGTTTTTGAATGAAGATTAACGAATTTAAGTAACGACAAAAATAATTTTTTCTTTAATGGCTTTATCGACATCGCCCCTTTTCCGAGCATACCCCTTGGCGCCAAAACAATATCGGCAGTAACTTTTCCTTGCTTCTCGAACCGTAAGGGCAGTAGTGAAAAATTGTAGGACCAAAAACTATTTAAATAAATTGTATCTGGCTTAATTCCGTTAATCACTTCTAAAATATTTTTCGGTTTTAATTTCTCGTTCGAAAAATAATAAACAGGAATATCGTTATACTTTACCCATTTATCCGCTGTAATATTTTGATATGGAATTTTAGAACCTAAATCACGATTAGTAGTAATGACGAAAAAATTAAATTCATCTTTCAACAAATTCAGCATCGAGTACACAGATTTAACCGGCCCACCCGCCTTATTGCCGGGCAAATACCAATCAATTAAAACTGCTATGTTTTTCTTTGCCAATTTAATTAACCTTGTTTTTAGTTAACCAATTCTCTAATACAATCAAATGCCACACTCTCGACCATGATACTCGCGCATCGTCTTTCAAAAACTGTTGCCATAAGTTTAATACAGCCTTTTCATTCACAAAATCACGTTTGGAGAGTGATTGAATATTTTCTTCGCAAAACGATTTCAATTCGTTTTTTAGCCAATGCTTCCATGGCAATGTAAAGCCCATTTTAGGACGGTTCACCACTTCGTCCGGCAATAAATCGCCTAACGAATCAATCAATAATTTTTTTGGTGTGGACGGATATTTGAATTCATCTTTAACAGAAAGCACAAATTCCAACAATTTATAATCTAAAAATGGAACGCGAACTTCTAAAGCCACAGCCATACTCATCTGGTCGGTATCACGCAACAAAATATTTTGCATGTAAGTATTTATCTCCAGAGCAGAAACATAAGACAACAAATGTTCTTTATCTGTTTTTTTTATTTTAGAAATGAGGGCGCTTAAATTATTTGTTTGATGAGTCTTTAATAAACCCTCAATTTGTGAATCAGAAAATACTTTTCGGGAAATAGGATATGCGCTCGATACATTAACTTTTGACTGCGTTAATACTTCATAAATTTTATCACCTGCTACCGATTTATTTTTTGCTTTCAAAACAGAAGCAGGTATTTTTCTTAAGGCTAACGGCAAAATATTTAAATACGATTTTTTATTTATATCTGTCATTCGCTTAAACACATCGTATCCGGCAAAAGCCTCATCCCCACCTAAACCCGATAAGGCCATTGTAACTCCCGCGTGTTTTGTGGCCTTTGAAACAATATAAGTATTCGGACCATCACCACTCGGATGATCCATTGCGTTTAACGACTCAGGCAATTGATTTAAAAAATCTGTTGGTGATAATTTTATTTCGTGATGATTAGTCTCAAATTTCTCAGCTATTTTTTTTGCGTACTTTGCTTCCGAAAACTCCCCTTCATCAAACGAAACATTAAAGGTTTCCACTTTTTTTGCCGACACTTTACTCATTATTCCAACAACAGCACTTGAATCAATTCCTCCAGATAAAAACGCACCGAATGGAACATCAGCTACTAATCTTCTTTCCACCGCCTGAAACAATAATTCCTTTGTCTTAGCGCAAGTTTGTTTGTAATCCAATTCGTTTGATGCAGTTGTGAAATTATTTAAGTCCCAATATTTTTTCAAATGCAAATCGCCATTCTTCATTAGCATATAATGACCAGACATTAACATTTTCACATCTTGTAAAATAGTATTAGGCGCATGAACTGTTTGGTATAAAAAATATTCATTTATGGCCTCAAGATTTAATTTTCGATCAACAAAACCAGAACTTAATATGGAACGAACTTCGGACGCAAAAACTAATTGGTCGTTTTTATAAGAGTAATATAATGGTTTAATCCCCACTCTGTCTCTCGCAATAAATAAAGTTTTTTCAACCGTATCATATAAGGCAAAGGCAAACATACCGTTAAATTTTGTCAGGCAATCAATTCCCCATCGTTGATAAGCGGCTAAAACAACTTCTGTATCAGAATTAGTTTTAAACGAGTAAGGTAAGTTCGTGGTACCTTGCGCAACACGTTGTAATTCCAATTTTAAATCACGGTAATTATATAACTCTCCATTGTAAACAATAACATAACGGTTATCGCCACTGTGCATAGGTTGGTTGGCACTGTCACTTAAATCAATAATAGATAAACGAGCATGACCAAGGTAAGTTATTTCGTTGTTCCAAGTGTTTTGCGCATCAGGACCGCGATGCTTAAGCGCATTTACCATTGTGGAAATAACAGTTGAGTAATTTTTAGTCCCGCTAGCTATTGGGATGCCATTTGCTACCGTAAATCCTGCAATGCCGCACATGTTACTTAATGCCGGTTAATTTTAAAAATAAAGGATCAGTCATTAAAATTTTTAATCCTTCTTCTAATGGTTTTAGTTCGCGATTCAGAATTTCCATCATTTTCGAATTGTCGGGCTGACGACGGGTCATATCCCCTTCTTTTAAAGGCGGCAAATATTGTATTTGAGATTTTGAATTAGTGAAACGGATAATATCTTTGGCTAAAGTTAATACAGTCATCAATTTATCGCTTCCAATATTAATTACATCATTTTTTAAAAGATGTTTATCAAAAATATTAATGATGGTATCAATGGTATCATCCACATAAGTAAACGTACGGGTTTGTGTTCCTTCTCCATAAATACTAATTGGTTCGTTTTTCATTGCGCTAGCCAAAAATTTAGGAATAACGAAATCAGTACTTTGGTTTGGACCGTAAGTATTGAAGAAACGGAAAATCGTATACGGTAAATGATATTCCTGCCAATAACTTCTAAAAAAACATTCTCCCACATTTTTTACTACCGCATAAGGCACACGTGAATTAAGAGGAGTTTTATATTCGTTTTGCGGAATTTCAACAGGCTCACCATATACTTCAGACGATGATGAAAAATAAACATGTTTAACACCACAGTTTTTTGACAGTGATAAAACATTTCTGATTCCCTCTATATCATCTAATACTAAAATCGGATGTTGCTGCGTACGTTGTACACCAACAACTGCGGCAAAATGAAATACGTAATCGAAATGATTCGAATACATAATTGGCGATAAATGTTGGTAATTATTTACATCCGCCTTTATGAAGCGAAAATTTTCCTGCCCG
>JAYTSW010000449.1:0-3572 GCA_043745425.1 Sphingobacteriaceae bacterium
ATTTTAAAAATGCTAAAATAAGATCGCGCGCCTCGATATTAAAATCGGTATACATAGTAACCTTACCGTAATAATATTTCATAAAAGGATTATCCACAACAATGGCGCCTAATCCATCCCATAAATTATCTAAACTAAATAAACCTTTACGAAATTGTTCTGAGGGTTGGTATTGGGGTTGAATAAACGAGCGACCTAATTCAATGGTATAGGGTAAAAAATCTTTATAAAACTCGGGGTTAAAATCAAATAATTCTGTTGTGGCCAAATTAACTTTCCCGTTTATGTACTCTGCATCTTTACAGGCTATATATCTATAAGCCCCAACAATTTCCTGGTCTTCCGGGTTCCATACTAAAAGTTGCTGATAAGGGTGTTCACATAAATCGAATTCATCTAAATCAATATCCTTACCAGTACCGCCTCCGGCATGCCTGAAGGTAACCTCTCGTAACCGCCCGATTTCCTTCAATACGTTGGGCGAATTCTGGTGGGTGATTATATATATTTCGTTATTGCCATTATTGGTTTTACGTACGTATCTCTCGTGCGTTAACTCAGCTAAAATGGCCTCACGGGGTATTTTATTGATAATATCCTGCATAAACTTAAGGCCTAAAGATATGTATTAAACCTTCATCCAAAAATGCAATTAATGCAGAAAATTGTTATCTTTACTAAAACTTTTATTAATGAAAAAGCTATTTATACTGTTTACATCAGTAGTTTTTTTAGCATCGTGCAAAAAAACCTACCACTGTACCTGCAATACGACCAGTAAAGCCTTGCAAAATGGTGGTTATGTTAACCAGGCACAGTACACTGTTAAAATGTATGGTCAGGAAGCTGCACATGATAAATGCCTCGATATGTATAGGCAATCGTCTTATGTTACGACTAACAACGTACCTAACACCGATACTCAATGCGAAGTAATTGCGCCTAAGTAATTTCTTTTATGGCTAATGTGTTTGAATTTAACGGTTATAAGCCTGTTATCCACAAATCCTCTTTTATTCATCCAAATGCAACTGTAACCGGTAATGTAATTATTGGTAAAGATGTTTATGTTGGCCCAGGCGCTGCTATTCGTGGCGATTGGGGACAAATTATTATTGAGGATGGCTGTAACGTTCAGGAAAACTGCACCATTCATATGTTTCCCGGCACCACAGTTTTGTTAAAAGAAGGGGCGCATATTGGTCATGGTGCGGTAATTCACGGTGCAACTATTGGTAAAAATGTATTGATTGGAATGAATAGTGTAGTGATGGATAATGTAGTAGTTGGAGATGAATGTATTGTTGGCGCTTTAACATTTGTGCCTGCAGAAATGGTAATTCCGAAACGAAAAATTGTGGTAGGAAATCCGGGTAAAATTGTGAAAGATGTGAGTGATAACATGATTAACTGGAAAACCCAGGGCACCAAATTATATCAACAATTACCTTACGAATGCCACAGTACTTTAAAGCCCTGCGAGCCCCTCGAACGAATACCTGCTTTTAGACCAGAACAACAGGATATTTATAAAACCTGGGCGAATCAAAAAACCGAAAAACCAGCCCAAAAAGAGGAGAAAATTGCTAAAACCGGTAAGGAAAAGCCAATTAAGTCGTCTAAAAAGAAGAAATAATTTTTCTTAAGCCAGTATTTTTTGTTCAAACCTCATAATCTATGCCGAAGACAACCCCTTCTGGAAAATCTAAAATTATTCCTAATTGCTATCAGGACCTAAAAGATGTTAAGATTACAGTTTTTAGCAAAAAGGGTTGCTTAATGGCATTTTATTTGAAGTAAATAGTATCAATATTTGTAATTATTAATTCTATGAAAAAAATTATTTTAACATCGGTCGCAGTTCTTTTGTTATGTTCTGCTTTTATTAGTTCAGATGGCGATAAAATCCCGTCAGCCACTTTAAAAAAATTAGATGGTTCAAAGGTAAATTCATCAACTTTTAGTAACAATGGTAAACCCATTATTATTAGTTTTTGGGCCACCTGGTGCAAGCCTTGTAAAAAAGAATTAGATGCTATTGCCGAAAATTATGCGGATTGGCAAAAAGAAACAGGCGTAAAATTAATTGCCATTTCAATTGATGATGCAAGAAGCGCGAGTAAAGTGGTAACCGATGTGAAAACTAAAGGTTGGACTTACGAAGTTTACGTTGACGAAAACCAAGATTTTAAACGTGCGATGAACGTAAACAATGTACCTCATACTTTTTTAGTGGATGGTGCCGGTAAAATAGTGTGGAGCCATAACTCTTACGCAGAAGGAGACGAAGATAAATTATACGAAAATGTTCAGGCGCTGGCAAAAGGCGAGAAATTAAAGCACTAAACAGAACATGGTATTTCAAGATCCGAAGAAATTATTTTTTTATTTGGCACTTTCTTTTTGTGTTTATAACCTTCAGTCGCAAAACCCTGTGACAGAGGAATTAAATTCGGTTCATGGTAATTTTCAACTCGATGGGCAATACTATGAGTATGATTCATTAATAGGTGCACCAAAAGTTCCAGAGAAATTTTTATCAAATGTTTTCGGAAATATTAATTATGCGAAAGGAAAATTTTCGGCAGGGGTGCGTTACGAAGCTTACAATAACGTACGACAAGGATTTTTACCGGGTTATAAAGGACAAGGAATTGTAAATCGTTATGCAAGATACCGAACAGATTTACTCGACATCACCATTGGTAATTTTTACGAGCAATTTGGAAATGGATTAACGCTTCGTACATACTACGAGCCGGGTTTGTTATATGATAATTCAATTGATGGCGCTCGAATAATATCTAACCCTTATAAAGGCGTTACGTTAAAAGGTGTAATTGGTAAGCAACGTATTTTTTTTACAACAGGTCCGGGCATAGTAAGAGGTGTGGATGGCGAAATTAATGTGAATGAATTATTGGATTCACTTTTAGGCAACAAAAAAACAAGAGTCATTTTAGGTGGAAGTTTCGTTAGTAAATTTCAAGCTACAGATAATAGCACGTATATTTTACCACAAAACGTTGGGTGTTATTCTGGCCGTGTAAATATTATACGAGGCGGATTTAATTTTAATAGCGAGTATGCCTATAAAATTAATGACCCTTCCAACGATAATTTTAATTCAGACCCTAAGCGTCCGGTTGGTTCTTACAAATTTGGCGATGCATTATTTGTTACTTCTTCCTATGCTACAAATGGATTTTCGGTTTTATTCCAAGGAAAACGAATTGATAACATGAGCTTTCGAAGCGACAGAAATGAGCAGCTTCAAAATCTTTTAATTAATTATTTACCCGCCACAACAAAACAACATTCTTACACCTTACTTGCTTTAAATCCTTACGCCACACAGTTAAAAGGAGAAATTGGTTTTATGGGTGAATTGCAATACAAAATAAAAAAAGGAACTTTATTGGGAGGGAAGTACGGAATTGAAATAACGGTAAATTATTCGCAGGCTCATGGTTTAAAGCAGTACGCGGTAAATGATTCCACCACTAATTTGAATTACTATGTTACTAAATGGGATTTTGCTGAATTAGGAAATGGAAAAGAAATTCGTGTAG
>JAYTSW010000450.1:0-3566 GCA_043745425.1 Sphingobacteriaceae bacterium
TTGCTCCATGAGTGCAACACTTTTACTCATGCTTCCGGTAACTACTCTGTAAATCCATAAAGGTTCATCAATAAGTTTGCCATTAAATCTTTGAGAAACTTGAACCGTAAAATTTGTATCTGCAATCGTAGTTAAATTGGTGTCGAAGCGAATACCTGAATCAAGGCATTTTTTCCAAACAATCATATTGCTGCAAGGCCCAGGAATAACTTCACCATTCCATAACAGTAAATCTTCAAAAATATTTGTGTCCTTGCCCTTTGGAGCTTCTTTTTGATTTTGCAAAAACTGGTCGCTTTGCAAATTATTACTAAAAACAAAATCAACGCTAGGATTTTGTTTCAAAAAATCTATTTTTTTTTCGAGGTTATGAGGCATCCACACATCATCCGCATCTAAAAACGAAATTAAATCTCCTTTGGCACGATTAATGCCGATATTCCTTGAGTCTGAAACTCCGGTGTTCTCTTTCGAAATTATTGAAATTCGATGATCAGTTTTACAATAGTCCTCAACAATATTAACCGTGTTGTCGGTTGAACCGTCATTCACAATGATAAGCTCCCAGTTTGTATAAGTTTGCTTTACTACGGATGAGATTGTTTCATTAATAAAACGCTCTGCATTATAGGCTGGAATTATAATTGAAACTAGAGCTCCCATTTTTTTGCTGCGTTAATTAAAGTATTTACTATCATTAATAATTATAGAAGACCAGTAAAACAAATCACTTCGAATTTACTGCTTTTATTTGAAAATGTCATTTACCTGACCTGATAAAATATGAAAGCGATTAAAATTAAGTATATTTGAATCACACTTGTTTCAATGCCAATTTTTTAAACCTTGCATAACAGAGTAATTATGATAACTAATAATTTAAAATATTTATGAAGCGTTTTTTTAAATCACTTTATCAAATAACGCCGTTTAAGCAGCAGTTTTTTTTAATCATTAAAAGTTTATTTAAATTATCGCCAAGTACATATCAACACTTGCATTTTAGGGGTGATTTTAAGGTTAATATTGATAAAGATCATCAGTTTTTAATGCACCACTTCGGGCATTTAGTAGAAAATGAAATTTTTTGGGGAGGGTTGTACGGAAATTCTTGGGAAGCAATATCTCTAAAGTATTGGACGCTTTTATGTAAGGAGGCCAATTGTATTGTTGATGCAGGCGCAAATACAGGTGTATATTCATTAATTGCAAGAGAAGTAAACAAAGACGCCAATGTAATTGCTTTTGAGCCCTTGAAGCGAATATTCGCAATGCTTCAAAAAAACAAAGAACTAAATAATTTTGACATTCTGTGTGTTGAAAAAGCGCTTTCAAATGCAAACGGTGAGGCACTTATTTATGATGATTTTAGCAGCGATCATTCTTATTCTGCAACCGTTGGTGTTAATTTAAGGCCTGGGAATTCAAAAGTAATCGGCGGGACAATCACTACCATAAAACTTGAGACGTTTATTGAGCAACAAAACATCAAGAAAATTGATTTAATGAAAATTGATGTTGAAACTCATGAACCCGAGCTGTTGGAGGGATTTGGTAAATATCTATTATTATTTGAGCCAACCATGTTGATAGAAATATTGAGTGATGATATTGCAATACGCATTCAGAATTTAATTAAAGAGATTCCATATGTATATTTTAATATTAATGAGAAGAGCGGTTTGCGAAAGGTGGAGAATCTTTCGAAAAGTGAAGGATACAATTTTTTAATCTGTAAAAAAGAGGTAGCGCAGAAACTAGGTCTTATTGTTTAATTCTCCTGCATAATGGAAAACATTTCCTAAGTGTGCATTTAACTTAGATAAATTTACCGAGATTCTTCCTACGAAAAATAACATTATGTTTTGGAGTGATTCACCTTTTATTTTAGAAGGGAATGGAAACATTTGCTCAGTGATTTGGTAGTTAATTTTTTTGAGGCCAGCTTTATCGAAAAAAGTTACTTGCGATTTAAAATTTGTAAAAGTAATATGTTGCGGGGGATAAGAGTTTGATTTTCGTTTACGTAAAATCGAACCGCACATAATAATGAATCTAGATAGGCATTTGTTTTTTTCGAGTGGACCATCAATAATAAATATTGTTTTCGAGTGCGAAAATTTTTTTAGACTTTCAAGAAATGCTTTTGGATCAATACTATGTTCAAGTACATGCCCAAGGTGTATAATATCAAAATTTTCCCCCTGAGGAAATTTAGCTGAAAACTCTTCGAATGAAAAAATATCCAACCCTGTTTTTGCTCTTAGTAATTTAGCGAAGTTGGTATCGAATTCAATTCCGTAACACGAAAAGCCAAATGTTTTGGCATAACTCATATAGTAGCCACTACCACAGCCAATATCTAATAAGGTATTTCCAAATTGTTTATAATTGTATTTCTTAAAAAACTGTAACTGGTATCCTTGATGATTATATTTTGGATAGATAAAATTGTGATGTAAAAAATCTCCGTCTTTTATGGAGAGTAAATAGGCATGATCATTTGAGCCGTACATTAAGCTCATATCTATCTCATCCGGTAATGGCGAAATTTGCGCCGAATGACAGGCGATGCATTCGAAATAATGGAATGTTTTATGATTAAAAATAGTTGGTGGATAGTAGTAGGGTTTAAAAACCTTTCCTCCGCAAATCAAACATTTCATTTAATTGCTATAAATAGTTTTATAATTCTCCCACATTTTTTCAATAGTAAATTTTTCGGCACATATTGCATAAGCTTTTTCGGCAATTTCATTACGGTTAGCCTGCATCATAAAATCGATACCAGCAGCAATATCTTCAGGGTCTTTAAACTTTGTAACATATGCATTTTCTTTATGGGTCAATGCATCTCTTACTGCGCCAACATTGGTAGAGATTATCGGCACTTTATTAAACATAGCTTCTGCAAATACAAAACCAAACGCTTCAATTTCCGAAGCATGAATAAAAACGTCCATGCTTTTATAAGCTGCCGATATCAATTCAAAATCAATTTTTCCAGTTATGGTAATGTGATTTTCAAGTTTGTTAAGTGAAACCAACAGGCTTAATTCATCCTGTTGCTGACCCATTCCAATGAAGAGGAAGTGAATATTCGGATGTTTTTGAATAGCCAATTTTGCTGCATTAATTATATAACGATAACCTTTTAGTTCTATGTAGCGACTAACGGAACCAATAACAATTTTATTTTCAAGATGATATTTAGCTTTGAATTCGGAAATTTGTTGAAGCGTTGCGTTTGTAATGCCAGCTTCACTCATGCCATGATTAATAATTTTAACTTTCTCTTCAGGAGGTTTTTCATATTTCATAATCAACTCTTTTGTCTCACCGGAAGTTGGTACAATCTTAGTTGAATTTGAATTGATAAATTTATCTAATTTAATATGTTGAGGATAGTATAGAATATGGTAACCCGTATCCTGCTTAGTAACTATTCTTTTTTTAACGCCGGCTATTCTTGCAGCAAATAAACCAGGCAAACTATCGTCAAACAAATTAGTTTGAACAGCATCTGGTTTTAATTTTAAAAATAAGCGTAGTAATTGAAAGGTAAG
>JAYTSW010000451.1:0-13378 GCA_043745425.1 Sphingobacteriaceae bacterium
AATACTGTTACCACAAATTTTGAAGCCAGCTTACTGTATAAAATGTATCACGATTCTATTCTCTTCAAACCATTTTATAATTCATTACCTCAAGCCGGATTAAGTGGCAGCATGAAAAATATTGGTAAAGGCACGTTTATCGAGAAAAACATGCACGCCAAAACGGGCTACATCAGCAGAGCACGCGGTTATTGCGGTTATGTAAAAACAAAAGCGGGCAAAGACCTTACCTTTTCTATATTATTCAATAATTATAACTGTAATCCCTCCGAAATGAAGGGCAAAATTGAGACATTCCTCATTGCGCTTGCTGACTTATAAACCAGTATAAATGCTTATTTTTGTAGCGTATGGCAAATGTAGTTACCGTATTTAAAAAAGGTTGGGTTTTTTTAACCAAGCAGCTGTGGGTGGTTCGGCTGGATAAGATGAATAAACGTCACGGTTTTTTTGTAAAACAGATTCGTGTTTTTTCTTTATCCATAAAAGGATTTAATGAAGATAATTGTTTAACGCGTGCTACCGCTCTCACCTTTTACACTTTATTTTCAATTGTTCCTGTTTTAGCGGTGGTGTTTGCTATCGCAAAAGGGATTGGTTACGATGAACAATTAAAACAACAAATTTCAGAAGGTTCATCGCAATATTCAACTGTGCTTAATCAAGCTTTTATTTATGCCGATAAAATGCTTGAAAACGCAAAAGGTGGTGTGATTGCAGGTTTTGGTATCGTGTTATTATTATGGTCGGTAATTTCTTTATTAATAAATATCGAAAATAGTTTTAATGATATTTGGGAAATAAGTAAGGGAAGAACCTGGTACCGTAAGTTGACAGATTATCTTACCATTATGTTTGTTGCACCCATATTTCTAATTATTTCAGGAAGTTTAACGGTAGCCATTCAAACCAATGTGTTAGATGCTTATTTAATTTCCTCGTTCGCCACATTTGCTTTAAAACTAATTTCCTTCTCTATGATTTGCGGTGTATTTACATTTTTATATGTAGTGCTTCCAAACACAAGGGTAACTTTTAAATCCGCATTTACTGCCGCAATTATCGCCACCATTTTATTTGAATTATTACAATGGGTTTATGTAAGCTTTCAAGTGGGTACTATGCGAATGAATGCCATTTACGGAAGTTTTGCAGCCTTACCTTTATTTTTGATTTGGATTCAATACAGTTGGTACATTGTTTTATTCGGTGCCGAATTAGCCTTCGCTAATCAAAATGTTGACCATTACGAATTAGAAAACGAAATTAGGAACATAAGCATACGTTATAAGCGCGTTATTGCGCTAGTGATTTGTAATAATGTAGTAAAGAATTTTCAGTCAGATAACACGCCATTAACCGCCATTGATATTGCACGACGATTAGATGTACCAGTACGTTTAGCAAGAACCGTTATTAATGAATTAGTGGGGACAAAAATATTATCTGAAGTGAGAACCAAAAATGAAAAAGAAACCGCTTACCAACCAGCTATTTCAGATTCGTTGTTGACCATAAAATATATTATTAATAAATTGGATGAAAATGGCGTAAATGAATTGCCCATCACAGACGCTAAGGAATTAGCAATTATTCATAAATTGCAAAGAGAATTAGAAAATGTAATTAGTGAAGAAAAAGGAAATGTTTTAGTTAAAGACATTGCATAGTGCCAAATACCAAATTCATATTTTTTTTAGTAATTGTTTTTTTGAGCTTCATTTGTTTTTCGCAGAATGGTGATACACTTAAAGTTGAGAAAAAACAAAACCAAAAAGCGATTTACGGTGAAGCCCGTAAAGCGACCATCATGAGTGCAATTCTTCCAGGACTCGGACAAGTTTACAACCGCAAATGGTGGAAAGTTCCTATTGTTTATGCAGGCTTAGGCGGATTCGGATATTTATTGGTGAGCAATCAAAAAAAATATAATTTTTATGGTAAAAATTTAAAAGCAGAAAATGATGGCGACCCCAATACCATTAACGAAACAAAATATAATAGCAGTCAATTGCTGACCTTAAAAAATGATTACCGAAGGTATCGCGATTTAGGTGTAATTGGTTGCGCTATTATTTACATCTTGAATATGGTGGATGCAAATGTAGATGCCCATCTAAAAACATTTGATGTGAGTGATGATTTGAGTCTGGAGTTAAAACCATACTCAAATTTTTACAGCTTCAATAATTCTTTTGGACTCCAAACAGGATTATCTCTAAATTTAAAAATAAAAAATAAGCCGCGAATTGCACGAATAAACACAAATTATTAGTGAACATTATTGTAATTAGTGGCTAAAATTTATATCATTATGAAAATTGTTTTATTAGGTTACGGAAAAATGGGAAAGGAAATTGAAAAAATTGCCCTCGACCGTAAACACGAAATTATTTTAAAAGTAGATGAAACAAATCACAACAGCATTACTAAAGAGCAATTAGCTGTGGCTGATGTCGCAATTGAATTTAGCACACCTCACACCGTTGAAGAAAATATTTACAAATGTTTTAATGCAGGTTTACCAATTGTTGTCGGCACCACAGGTTGGTACGATAATTTTGAAAAAATAAAAACAGATTGTACTAAGGGAAATAATTCTTTGTTTCATGCCACTAATTTTAGCGTGGGTGTAAATTTGTTTTTCAAAGTAAATAAATATTTAGCGGAGCTGATGAATAATTATCCTGAATACAATGTAAGCATGGAAGAAATTCATCACATACATAAATTAGATAAACCAAGTGGAACTGCTATTACATTGGCAAATCAGGTGATTGAGAAACTTAACAGAAAGAAGAAATGGAGTGTAGATTCTGACTTAGGTCAGAATGACGCGGCTACTTTGTACATTGAAGACAAACGCGAAGGTGAAGTTCCGGGCACTCACATTTTAAAATACAGTTCTGATATCGATGATATTGAAATAATGCACAAAGCCCATAACCGTAAAGGTTTTGCATTGGGTGCCGTAATGGCCGCTGAATTCCTTCATGATAAAAAGGGAATTTATACGATGAGTGATTTGGTTTAAGACTTGGCACGGTTGTTGTATAATTACCATTCATGAAAAATTATTACATCCCTACTCTATTTCTTCTTTTATTCTCAATTAATTCTTTTTCGCAAGGTTGCGTAAATGAACATTTTGAAGATGCGTCTTTAACTAATCCTGTACCTTCTACAATTGTAGTAACGACCTCTAATATGGTTAATGGATGGAATATTAGCAGTGGTGTTAATTCGGGGACAGTTACATCTTGTAATATTTATTCTTGCTGCCCTTCTATACCTAATTCTGCCCAAGTAATAAGTACTACTTCTCTCTCCGGATTGATAGACCCAAATATTGGGCCCTCATATCCAATTTCATCGTTTTTCAGCAAGTATTCAATATATAATGTTTCTTTAGCGATTTGGAGTCCCACTGTCGTTTTAAATTCCGGCGGAGGATATGGAGAATGGTTCTGCAAATTAAATGATGATATTCCAAATTCGGGAATTCAAAAGATAGGAAAAACAATGCTCGTAAATCCTTCAAACGCATTACTCGCATTTTCAATTTTACCTGTCATTCAAAATTCATCTCATGCTTGTTGTAATCAGCCTTCAATAAAAGTATGGCTTCGAGTAGGATGTGGTCCTGTTACCACCCTTACTTCAAGTCCTCAACTTTCAATTTTTAGCAGTACAGCTTGCCCTTCTTCTCTAGGTGGATTTATACCATGTCCGGCAAATTCCTTATTTAGTTATACACCGTGGCAAAATTTCGTATTCAATCTTTCCAGTTATATAGGTAATTGCATAGATTTTGAATTGGCTGTAACAGATTGTTCAGCTGGTGACCATACCGCTTACTGTTATTTCGATGCTCAGTGTATTCCATTTGAGTTTGCAACCGTCGTTTGCAACACAGGTCCTGGCCCGAATGTGTATAATACTTGCGGAGGTACAAGTTTTCCTGCTTCAGTTCCTCAAAA
Source organism: Sphingobacteriaceae bacterium (assembly GCA_043745425.1). GTDB lineage: Bacteria > Bacteroidota > Bacteroidia > B-17B0 > Aurantibacillaceae > JAHEYG01. The sequence goes on from JAYTSW010000451.1 coordinate 3,981, forward strand.
CATGGGTCCGTTTTTATGGAACGGCCCTGCGGGATGGCCGTTCAATGGAGCAACTACCAATACAGTTAATTTAACTTTACCAGGAGTTTATACCGTGCAATGTAATCCTATGGGTATAACTACACCCATAATAAAAACGTTTACTGTAGTTAGCACCCCTCCAGCCTCAGCAACTTTAACTTCATCTCAATCCACAACGTGCGTAGGTGGAAATACAATTGCTTTAACGGGTTCTCCTTCGGGTGGAGTTTATTCAGGCTCTTTTGTAACAGGAAATACTTTCAATCCTGCTTCTGTAGGAAATTATTCTGTGAGTTATACTTATACAGATTCGAATGGCTGTTCAGATACAGCAACAAAAAATATTAATGTTACAACTTGTACGGGAATAACAAATACTAATTTTCAGAATTCAAACATTGGGCTATATCCACAACCGGCTAAAGACCTTGTTACCGTTAGTTTTAATTATTATTTTGAAAAAAATATTGAAGTAAGAATTGTAGATATAACCGGAAAAGAAATTGAGAAAAGAATTTTAGAAGTAGTTAATGAGAAAACACAATTTCCATTAACAAATCTCACTAACGGAATTTATTTCTTACAACTCAAAAATAATTCAGGAAATATTGTTGTGAAAAAATTGGTTGTTTCTAAATGATCGGGACTTCCCTTCGACAAAAGCTCAGGGTAAACTCACTCAGTCACCGATTAGAAACGGAGACTTACAATTCCGGTGGCTGAGGCTCTCGAAGCCACTTCCATCACTTCCTACACAAATAAATCATCTCGCCCGCAGGCAAGCGATATCTATCAACTAAATCATCGCCGAGTGTATTTACAAAATCATCTACTGTCACTTTAAATCCAGCGGCGGCCAATTTATCTTTGTAATCCAAACCAAATAAACGCAAATGATCTTTTTGCCAGAAATGTTTTTCGCGGTCTTCTTCGCTCGTGATGGTTTTGTCTTCGTAGGTTGTAGCTCGTGTAGTATCTAAAGGCACTTGAAAAATTCCCCAGCCACCGGGTTTCATGATGCGATATAATTCACGCATGCATTGGTCAGCATCTTCAACATGTTCTAAAACGTGATTACAAAAAATAACATCAAAACTATTATTTTCAAAAGGGGCTTTATGCAAATCAAAATGTATATCAGCAATGGGTGAATTATAATCGCCTGTTGTGTAATCTAAATTTTTCATAGCACGGAACAATTTATAAAAACATTGTTCAGGCGCAATATGTAATACTTTATGTTTCTCTGTAAAGAAATTTGTTTTCTGTTTTAAGTATAACCACAATAAACGATGACGCTCTAAAGACAAACTACCCGGACATAACACGTTTTTACGCTTGGCACGACCGCTATAACCATAAGGTAAAAATTTACGATACGTTTTGCCGCTGATAGGGTCTTCGTAACGGGTGCCGTAATATAATAAAGGCGCAATTTTACTAAACCACAAGCTAAATGTGATTAATATAGGGCGAGGTATGGTACGTAATAAAAAATGGAACATTTATAGCGGTAAAAATACAGTTTATTAGCCATATTTTAGTCAATAATTAGACTATAAAATACATATTTTAGTACATTTGCAGGGTATGAGTAAAACGGTTGCTAAAGCAAAAATAAGTGCCAAAAAACCGGCCGAAGGTTTAACCAAATTCGAAAATTGGTTTATTACCAATAACACAAAAGTATTTTATACACTTACGGTTGCGTGTGCTGTGTTTTCGCTTTTATTTTTTAATGCCCGTATTAGCGAAGCACATGATGATGCTCTTTACATTGAAGCAGGATGGCGTTATGTACACGAATTCCCAAAATATTTTTATACTCAAAATGCCCCACTTTATCCTTTATTTTTAGGATTACTCACTAAATTATTTGGCACCAATTTAATCGTATTTAAAATTTTCTCCGTCGCTTTTAATGTTGGCGGCTTTGTGTTGTTTTATAAATCATTCGAGAAACGCATTCCCTTTGTTGTATTTATTCCTGTAGCAGTTTTTGCGGCTATCAATCATTTGATTTTGTATTACGCCAGCATGACGTTTACTGAGGCGTTTTATTTTTTCTTACAAGGTTTATTTTTCTTTTACGCCACTAAAATTATAGATGTCGTTAATAAGGAAAACGTAAACTTCGGCACCCAATGGAAAACCTGGTTAATGCTCGGTTTAAGTATGTTTTTAATGGGAACTGCAAAAAGTTCAGCTGTTGTTGTTGTTCCAGCTATCATGTTATTTTTCTTTTTAGAAAAAAACTGGAAAGCATTAGGAGCAAGTTTAGCTTCGTACTTAGTTTTTAAAATCGCTTATGAAGGAATTGTTCGCTTAGTATGGGGCGCGCAAAATCAATTTAGCGGACAAGGAAAAATATTATTACAAAAAGATCCTTACGATTTCAGTAAAGGTCAGGAAGACATGGGTGGTTTCATCACCCGCTTTTTTGATAACTGCGATTTATATTTATCGAAACGTTTTTTTCAAATCATTGGCTGGAGAGATGAAATGTCGGTGGAAATTTATGGTTTACTTGCTTTTTTAATTATCGCTGTTACTTTACTGGGATTATATTTAGTGTTTAAAGAAAAAAACAAACCTTTATTATTATTCGGATTCTTTTCAGGAGCGCAAGCCTTATTGTCGTTTATTATTCTACAAGTGCGTTGGGACCAGGCGCGTATTATTTTAGTTTGTATGCCCGTGATGTTATTGCTGATTTTTTATGCCTTCTATCATTACACAAAAAAAGGCGGTATGGGAAAAATAATTTACACTGTTGTTGTTGTGATGGTAATTGGTTCTGTGTTTTTATCGAGTGTAAAACGCGGCATGGCAAATCTCCCTATCGTGACTAAAAATTTAAAAGGCGATAAATATTTTGGTTACACGCCTGATTGGCAAAATTATTTACGTTGTAGCGAATGGTGTGCCGATAGTTTAAAGAAAGAAGATTTAGTAGCTTGTCGTAAAGCTCCAATGAGTTTTGTGTATGGTAAAGGCAAAAAGTTTTTCCCTATTTACAGCGTGATAAAAAAAGATAGTTTAACCGATCAATCTAATCCTGACAGCGCCTTGTTTTATTTTAATAAAAATAATGTAACACACATTATGGTGGCGAGTTTAAGAATTGACCCAAGTAAAAACACCGGACAAATTATTAATACAGTTCACAACATCATTCAACCCATCATGGAAAAATACCCAAACAAATTAAAACTGATTCACACTGAAGGGATGACCGAACAATGTTATTTGTTTGAGATAGAGAAATAATATCTTTCTAAAACCATTATAAAAAAAGCCCTGCAATTGCGGGGCTTTTAATTTATAAGCGGAAAGAATGTTACCGATTTCAAACCTGTATCCCCTAAATGAATTGGAAACCAGCCGTTTAAAAAAAGCAATTTCTCCCCATAAAATTTCCTCTGAGGCAAATGTAACTATTTCTGATAATCTTACAAGGGATTTAATCGCTATAAATGAATTTCTACAATATGTAGATGCCGAGCCCTATATTACCCCCGAAAAGGCCGAAAATTTCAAACGTGTGGCATTTAAAAAGGTGAGGGTAGTATGATTCGCTATTTATCTGAGTTCAGGTACACGTTCTAAAATAATATCCTTTGTGAATTTGGAAAGTGGTCGCATATTCATGTCCTCCTCGTTATAATAATTATGAAAATGATACCTGTAAAACTCTTCTTTTGAAGTACTTAATAGTTTTAGAAAATCCTTTATTGAGGTCGCATAAACAGGATTAACTTCATCTGTTTTAAGATACAACTCTCCAAGCAAATCGGTGTGCGTTTGGTAAATTTTCAGAAGTTTAAAGGTTGGAATATTTCCAATATTTTCACGCGTATCACCAAATATCCGCAGCTTTCTATCAGTTGTAATTTTAGGTTTCTTTTTAATCTTCACCGTAAAATTACTCGGATGGCTTATATCCGGCTTTAAACCTTTGAATGAAAAAGAAAACACTGCGTCCGCCTCAAAGCCCTCAATATACGGATGTACATGGGTTGAAGCACTAAAATCCTTTACACTCTTTAAGTAAGTATTGCAATAATAACAGGATGGGACTAAGTTATAAAAAGAGAGACCTAACAAGGGATAATTTTCCTGCGAATAAAAGTGGTCAAGTGTGGGTCTGATAATTCCACCTTTTTTATTTCTGACCGTATCGATCCAAATTCTGTTGCAATATGGACAAGTTCTAATATTCAATCCCCATGTTAGGTTGTAAGCAATCTTCTTCGAAATAAGAGAGTAGTCCAAAATGATTGCGAGCAGCGGTTTTGAAACATCCTCGTTTGAAGTATCAATATTCATGCTCTTATAGTGATCCTTTATCACTTGTTCATGATTTCCCGCACCCCAAGGGATTTTTGTAAGGGTAGAAAAGTCCATCACGGATTTCCCGTTAAGAGAGAATAGGGCATCACGGACAAGCTCTACATCCTGAAGTCTGCTTTGAATGCGCTTGTCAATACTACTGAAATAGGACGCTGTTATTTGCTTGAGTCGATTATTTTTAATTTGAATCATTGGTGCTTTCTGATTTTGAATTAATCAAATCCTTGATTTTAGTTGCCAAGAATCTCTCGCCGATCAATTCTGCCCGTTTTATATAACCCTCTCTTTGTTCAGGAGTTTCAAAATTTTGAATTGGCTGCAATTCCTTAATAAGCTCATCTATTTTTGTTCGGGCGAATTCACCCATCATACTATTTGGCATATAAAAACTATCTCGGTAAAGCTGGTGGATGTTCGCACCGAGCGTATGAGGTTTGTCTTTCCCGAAAATTACTTTAGAAATGCCATTCAAATCTTTTTCTAAATACATGATGCAATACCGTGGGAGATCGGAGGTAATGAAAGGAGAATGAGAAGTAATTATTACTTGTATTGAATTACTTTGTGAAAATATCTTCGGTAGGAAATCAAAAAGGTAGAATAAGAATTCTCGTTGCCATTCGGGGTGAAGTAATTGGTCTCCTTCGTCAATCAAGATTACGAGGTTGCAGGATTTTTCATCATCCCGCTGATATTTTTCTCTCAGTTCATTAAAGCGGGAAAAAATGGAAAGCATAGCTTTCTCGCCTGAACTCATTTCTCCGGTGGAGTACTTTTTAAATCTCCAGTCAAGATTTAAGTATCCTGTAATAAATAGACTCTCGCTGTAATTTGAAAAGAAGGTTTTGTTTTGGTCAAAATGGAGAATGAGAACTGGATTCGCATTTAGTCCATGCATAAAATCCTCAGACGTGAGTTCATCAACATACTTTAGAACGGAAAGAATATTTATAAATTTCTGCAGCATTTTCTCTTCAGCATTAGCTTGTTTAAAAGCATCAATAATACTTTGAACAAGCCCTTTTATCCGATCATTGGACACTACATTACTCTTAAAAGCATCGTCGGTCATCCTGAATATATCCAGCGGAGCATTAATTGCTTCTAAAGTAAAATAGCGAACTAAATAATAGTAAACTGATTTATGGAGATTAAAGCAGAACTTGTCTTTTAGTTCTTTAAGCGGTTTTTCTACTTCGCTAAAAAGCTGTGCTATTCGGCCAAAATTTGCGTGTTTTAAAGCCTCCTGGACTTCACTTTCATAAAATAAGTCCGGTTGAATTTCAACAAAGGTCGGTAGGATAAATTTGGACATTCGGTACTTTTCTTTGTCCAATAAAAATCTTACCTGTCTATTACATTCCATAAGCCTGAAGCTGTGATAGCAATCTTCAAATGAAAATCGCGCTTCTTTGTTTAACTTCTTTACAATGTCTGCGTTTAATAAGCCAGTTGAAGAAATGTCATCCAGTTGGTTTGGATCAGTATTTATATCTGTAAATCTCGTACTGTTTACTTCTAAGATATTTGATAAATAAATTGTGCGATATTTGGGTACTGTCACCTCGGTTTTAGTTCCATTGTAAACTGATACATTCCCAAGATTGCAATTTTTTGGAAACTCTTTCTTACTGTCATCGGTAAATGGTAAGCTGTCGTGACGGATCACCTGAAATTCACATGATCTGTTATCACCGATGCCACTTTCCAATTTAAAAACAGCTAAGAATTTATAAGGGAAATAATGAAAATCGTAGTTGTTGACTGACTTAACAAATTCAAGGACGCTTGACTTGCCTGTCCCATTCATACCAACAAGAGAAGTAACACTTTTTATTTTACCTCCTTCATCAAAAAAACCAGAAATGAACTCAGGGTTATTTTTAATGGAAAGGAAACCTGTTGTACTGTTATACGAAATATCATGCTCGTTCGAAAAGCAAAATTCCGAATCCTTAAATACTTTGAACGGAGTGTTTTCTATGTCCTCAAAGCCCGGAGCGGTCGCTTTAACTCTACCTTTAATAAACAAGTATGCCAATTCCATTTTATTTTTCATTTTCTAATTTGCTATTCAATTCATCAAACTTGGAGCATTGAAATTCGTAAGTACATACCAAAATAAGTATGAAAAGGAGGGCTTCTTCAGTTTCTTTTTTGTTGATAGAAACTGCACCACGGCCATGAGCTATGGTGTTCCTTTTATCCGTCAAGCGATCAAAATCGTTAACCACACAAGTATAGATTTGATGCCTTGATAAGTCCAGGAACTTACACTTAAATAATTCCTGCAACCTCTCCTTTAACCGTCCTGGTTCATCACCAATCCCCAAGGAGGAATTGATAAAACTTTCGAATCCCGAATAAGCCAAGAAGTACGCGAGTTTAAAATTGCTTTCTTTAAAAAGAACATAACTCTCTGCAATCAATTCCTTATAGAAGTTCGCAAAATCAATATCTCGCGAAACCGCTGTAACTCTTAGTAAGCAATAGACTCCGTAATCAATAGGATCGATGTCGCTGGAGTTGCCGAAAAAACTCCCTTCATAATTAATTTTACTGTTAATGTTATCAATAGAATTCACCCTGATCCTGTTCACTTTGAAATCTCCACCATCGGTTCCAGTAAGTGTACACATGATGCGTGCACCGGAGGCACCTAACGGATGACCCATTGCTACAGCGCCGCCAAATACGTTTACTTTTGTCATATCTAAATCAAGAATTTTTTGATTGGCAAGTACTACTGCCGAATAGGCTTCGTTTATTTCGAAGAAATCAATATCCTTTAAAGTAAGCTTAGCCTTTCTCAATGCCTTTCTAATAGCTTCTGATGGCGCAATGGTGAACCATTCGGGTTCTAAGGCAGCATCGGCATAAGCAATAATTTTTGCCAGAGGTTTTAAATTGTATTTTTCCAAGGCTTCCTTGGAAGCTAATAAAAGTGCTGCCGCGCCATCGTTTAAATTACTGGCATTTGCAGGTGTGATGGTTCCGTTTTTTTGAAAAGTAGGTTTAAGGGTAGGAACTTTTTCAGGAATTATTTTGTTAATGTGGGCTTTATCTGCCTTAGCGGATAACTATTGCCATAATGAGGAGGTGTTTTCAAAAGATGTATTTATGTTGCTCTTAATTCTAATGATAATAAATTTAAGCGAGAGAATTAAAATAATAGAGATGGAAAGAAAAATAATTGAATTAAAAAATATTGAAATACTCAATCCTAAGAAAGAAGATTTGACGGTTGATAAACTGAAAACTTTTAATGGGTTGGAAAATTTAAATGATGCGGAAGCACAAGAAACCATTTTTGCGATTCAAACACTTGCAAATATACTTTATGATTTTACAATGGAAATAAATAATAAAAAACAACAGCTAAAAATAGCAGCATGAAAACAGATGCATTACTAACCCAAAAATTTGGTCGAATGCCTGCGAAACAGGTAATTGAAAAAATTGAGAAGCCTAATGTGGTTATTTACACTAGGGTTTCAAGTAAGGAACAAGCAGATAAAAATTTATCACTTGAAACTCAAAGAAAAGTCATTCAAGATTATGTTGATAGAACGAATCGAAATGTGCTACAATATTTTGGTGGCACATACGAGAGTGCAAAAACTGACGGAAGGAAAGAATTTTTGAGAATGATTGATTTTATTAAAAAGAATAAAGGTCAAGTAAATGAAATTATGGTTTATGCCCTTGATAGGTTCAGTAGAACGGGAGGAGCAGCAATTAAGCTCGCTACTGATTTGCGAGAAAAACATGGGGTAATTATTAATGCAGTTACTCAACCAGTGGATACTAGCAATCCAAGCGGGGTACTAAGCCAAGGCATGCATTTACTTTTTTCTGAATTCGATAATAAATTACGAAGCCAAAGAGTAGTTGCCGGACTTAAAGCAAAATTTGAAAAAGGAATATGGGCAGTAAATGCACCTCAAGGTTACGATTCAATAAAAGTAAATGGCGAGCGAACACTTGTTGTAAATTCGGAGGGGAAATTAATAGCAAAAGCTTTTCAATGGAAAATTGACGGGATGAAAAATATTGATATCATGGAACGGTTGAGGGGATTAGGATTAAAGAAAATGAATAAGATGCAAGTTCAACGGATTTTAGTAAATCCTTTCTACTGCGGAATGATTGCTCATGGCATGCTTAATGGAAAGGTGATTGAAGGGCAACATGAAAAGATGATTAGTAGAGAAATGTTCTTAAGGGTAAATAACATATTGGAAAAATCATCAAGGTTCAATATAAGTCACAAACCGGATGACATTAAATTACCTCTAAAAGTCTTTATGTGGTGTGTAGACTGCTCTCAACCAGTAACAGGCTATAAGATAAAGGTAAAAGTTAAAAAAGGTTCAGAACCGTCATTCCAGTATTATTACAAATGTAGAACCAAAGGGTGTTGCTTTAATAAAAATGTGAAGGATATTCACGGTAAATTTGAAGCACTCTTGGGCGATATTAGAATAAAGCCCGAATTATTAGACCCATTAGCATTCCAAATGGAGAAAACCTTTGCTGACCTTAATTCAGAGAATAAAGGCAAGGAAAAGCATTTAAAAGAGCTGCAAACTGAGCTTCAAAAGAAGGTAGACGCAATTGAAGAAAAATACTTTATAGGAGGCGAAATGAATAAGGAAACTTACGATAAATTCATAGCGCGATTTGCAGCAGAAAAGTTCGATATTATTAAGCAAATGGAGAACTGCTCTGTTTCGAGTTCGAACCATAAAACAACTATTAAAAAAGCAATGGATTTCGCCTGTAACCTTCTGAAAATTTGGCAAATGGGGAGCGTTGCCATTAAGGAAAAACTACAAAAACTCTTATTTCCGGAAGGTTTAGCCTACGATAGAGAAATCGGGGCATTTCGAACCGATAAAATAAATTCTTTAATTGCTGTAATCGCCCGTTTATCGGGCGATTCGCTTTTAGTAGAAAAGCAAATGGCCCCCTTTTTGGGAGGCCAGTCACGTTCAGCGGAGACTGAGGGATTCGAACCCTCG
>JAYTSW010000452.1:0-3541 GCA_043745425.1 Sphingobacteriaceae bacterium
CACTTAGCCATCCATTCATCCGTTGGTTTAGGAACGCGATCCGCAACCCCTAATAAACCTGGGCCAGTTAGTTTTTGGTCTGTCAACGAATGGCAAACCGCACAGTTTTGCTTAAATATTTTGGCACCATCTTGAGCTTTTAATCCAAAGGAAAAAGCAAAAAACAGGAAAACCGCGCCAAATAAGGATTTTAGAGAGAAATGAGACATATGATTATGCATAGATTATATCTTCTTTTTGGTGTATTTTGTTGATTTAATGACATTGTAATGACAAAAATCACCGTGCAAAAATAACAGAATGTTATATATGTCGGTAGTAAATTTTAGATTTTATTAACATAACCCTTAATTTATAATAATTCTAAATAAGGATAAAAAAGCCATGATTAAATGGTTAGAAGCCTAAGGTGAAACTGTAATAAAGACCGAATCGTATATTTAAAGGACAAATAGTTAGTTTATAAAGATGAATATGGCTTTACATTGCTAAACAAACGAGGCACGGTGTTTCTACTAATTAAAAAATGGAAGGGGTTTTTCGAATAAAGCAAGTATGCTTATTTCATATGTAGATGTTGTTGTTTTTTATTGTCATTCTTGTACTGAGCTTGTCGAAGTATGGTTTACCCTCCCGATAGCTATCGGGATTATCATTTGTGTTTTTGCTGGTGGCAACATGACTATTTCATTTCTTTACGAAGACGAGCAACGGGAATATCTAATTGCTCGCGATACTTGGCAACTGTACGCCTGGCAATGTGATAGCCTTTCTCTTTTAAGATTTCACAAAGTTCATCATCGGTAAATGGTTTGCGTTTTTCTTCGGTTGTAATACAGTCTTGTAATATTTTTTTTATTTCACGGGAGCTTACTTCTTCTCCCGCGTCATTACTGAGCGATTCGGAAAAAAATGTTTTTAATAAAAAAGTACCATACGGTGTTTGTACGTATTTACTGTTGGCTACACGCGACACGGTTGAAATATCTAACCCAATTTTATCTGCAATATCTTTCAAAATCATCGGTCGTAATTTCGACTCATCGCCTGTAGAAAAATATTCTTTTTGATAATTTAAGATAGAGTGCATTGCAATTAACATTGTTTGATGGCGCTGATGCAGAGCCTCTATAAACCATTTTGCCGATTCTATTTTTCCTTTTACAAAAGACGTCGCTTCTTTCGCTGACTTTTCTTTAGCACGAGAATATTCCTTGAGCATTTCAATGTAATCATCTGAAATTTTTAGTTCCGGTAAATTTCGTTGATTGATGCTTAACTCTGCTTCTCCATCATTTACTGTAATATTAAAATCAGGCACTACCTCCGAAGTTTGGCCTTTATTGTCGCTTTCAGAGTTTCCTGGTCGCGGATTTAACTGCGTAATTTCAGTAATAATATCTTTTAATTCTTCTTCTTCGATATTTAATTTTCGAATAATTTTTTCGTAATGTTTTTTAGAAAACTCATCCATTAATGTTTTTACAACCTCGATGGCTAAGTGTGTTTCTCGAACTTTAATAGGCTTTCTTTCAAGTTGTATTAATAAGCACTCTTGAAGTGTACGAGCGCCAACGCCCACGGGATCTAACTCTTGAATGATTTTTAAAACGGATTCGAGTTCTTGTACACTCACTGTCATGTTTTGTGAAAACGCTAAATCATCTGAAATCAATGATAATTCGCGGCGAACATAGCCATCTTCATCAATACAACCAATTAAATATATTCCTATGGTATAGTGTTCATTTGTCAAATCTCTTAATCCTAATTGCTCCTCCAGTTGCGTATGAAAATCAGGCGACTCAACGACAACTGGCTGAAAAAACTCATCATCCGAACTACTGTTAGAAATTTCATATTTATAAGAATCCAAATCTCCCTGATCCATATAATCTTCTAACTCATAACCATCGTCAATTTTCTCAACTTCTTTTTCTTCAAAATCATTAATTTCAGTCTCTTCGGTTGAATCCACTTCGTCGTAATCATTTTCTATTTCTTCTTGTGTATTAAGGTCCTCTTCTAAAGCAGGGTTCATTTCGAGTTCTTCCTTAATACGCTGTTCAAGGGCAACGGTAGGCAACTGCAACAATTTCATTAACTGAATTTGTTGCGGCGAAAGTTTTTGTAATAACTTAAATTGTTGTGTTTGCCTAAGTGCCATAACTATAGTCTGTTCATTAAGTCGAGTGTCTTGTTCAAAGTGTTTAAGTTCGAGGCGCTCGAATCCCATAAAATTGGTCGCGCTGTGGCGTGATTGTTTTTACAAATGACCAATTTTTTGGAGTGAGCAACGATGAAATTAGACATTATGGACAGGCACTAACTAAGGCAAATATACAAAATAGAATGAGAAAAAACAGCTTGGCTTAATTTTTGTTAAGCGCATTTTTTTGCTGATGGATGCCTTCTAATAATTATAGTAGGGAGAAATCATGGCGTAAACAATAACTCCCGTAATAGTTACGTAAAGCCAAATAGGATAACTGAAACGCTTTAATTTTTTATGCTTAGTGCGATCGTCTTTTAAGCCATAATAAAATGACAATAAGATTAAAGGTAAAACAATAACAGCTAATAAAATGTGGCTTAATAATATTATCAAATAAATAGGACGGATGCCTGAAACACTTGCTGATTCATCCGCATCAAGTATATGATTATGGTTTAAATCTCCATACATGGTATCGGGAATAAAGTAATGCGCAGTTACGTATGAAATTAAAAACAGTGCAGAAAATAAAAACGCAGTCAAGTTTAGTTTTTTATGCAACTCGATATTTTTATTTTTAATTGCCCATAACGACGCTATTAATAACAAACTACAGCTGCCATTTAAAATAGCATTTACTAACGGTAACTTAAATATAAAATGAGGAAACACATTGGGAACTGGTATTAGTTTTTGGTTTAGTACAACAACAACAATGCAGATGAGAACACTAACTGCTAACACGAGTTTAAAAACAGTTTTATCGTTTTGTTTATTTAATAAGGCTTTTGTTTCCATTAATTATATAATGTATTATTTTTTACAAAAGAACGCATTATTTTTTAGTTGTACTAAAATTTACAAATTATCTAAACACTCTTGAAAATTTTTATACTTAAACAAAAAACCTTCGTTTAATGCCCTTTCTGGATAGGAGTAACGGCTTTTTAAAATTAATTCCGTTTCTGTACCTATAAAAAATGCACCAATTTTAAGCATCCATTCGGTAGCTGGTAATCCAATTTTAACTTGCACTTTTTTACGAAACAAGGCCATCATGTTTTTATTAGTAATAGGGTTAGGAGCAACTACATTATACACACCAACAACGTCATTGCTATCAATTACCCATTTTACAAAGTTGCAAAAATCATCCACGTGTATCCAGCTTACTTGTTGTGTTCCTTTACCCATAGTGCCTCCCAAGCCTTTAGCTGACATGTTCATTAATACGGGAAACACACCTCCTCCCTGACCCATCACCATAGAGATTCGTAAATTTACCTTTCGAGTATTTGGTAATATAAAGTCGTTAAACACTTTTTC
>JAYTSW010000453.1:0-3533 GCA_043745425.1 Sphingobacteriaceae bacterium
CAATTCTATATAGTTTTGTTCTACTAATGCGTATAATATATCCGTATCCGACTTATAAAACCCGATTAAATTATAGGCTGTATCAGGGAAAAAATAATTATTGAGGAGCAGATTGTTAAAATAATCTACCTAAGAGGCGTAATAGATGCTGTCATTTAGTTTTAATACTTGTCGTGTATTTTTTATAAAAACACGTTGTTCAGCACCTGCGGAGATAAACAAACTGAAATTGATATCACAACTCCAAAGATGATGGGCGTTGATGTAGTCAATTAGCCTCTTTGTTTCTTCACTTTTGCTTGACTCATTTCCTTTAGTTTTTTCACTTGTTCCAAGGCTTTCTCGTAGGTAACGGGTGATTGCTTGGATAGATTCTCCATGGCTAACTTCGCTCTTTCCTGAAAGGATATTTTGTAACTCATTTTTTATAGTTGAAATAGTCATTGTTCAAAATTGAGCTACAAAGATAATCAATTTTCAAAAAAACGTGACTTTACAATACTCAAATATACTGAGGGGTATCGACAGGCATTACAGTATGTGTCGCGTTTGGAAACGCTTACAAGCGAACGTTTTATTTAAGAGTTGTTAATTGTGGGTACATTAAAGAAAAGCCCGTCAGGACTGCCACCGTTTATAGAAAAACCCACACGCATCTTTAATAAAGGTGCGTCGCACCGTCACCAAATGTTGTTTAAGTTATAAAAATGGTGTCGGTGCGACGCACCTTAAAAGAAATCCGGGTTTCGGACTTTTCTATAAACGGTATCGGTGCGACGCACCTTAAAAAAGTTATGCTGCTGTGCTGTGTGTTAGACCCCTCAGTAAAATAATAAAATATTCATTTGAGTAAAAGAAGCAAAAGTCCGTTAGGACTGCCACCGTTTATAGAAAAACCCACACGCATCTTTTATGAAGGTGCGTCGCACCGTCACCAAATGTTGTTTAAGTTATAAAAATGGTGTCGGTGCGACGCACCTTAAAAGAAATCGGGGTTTCGGGCTTTTCTATAAATGGTATCGGTGCGACGCACCTTAAAAAAGTTATGCCTTTATGTCTTTTTTTAGACCCCTCAGTAAAATAACAAAATATCCATTTAAGTAAAAGAAGCAAAAGTCCGTCAGGACTGCCACCGTTTATAGAAAAACCCACACGCATGTTTTATGAAGGTGCGTCGCACCGTCCCCGAATGTTGGTTGAATAATAAAAAATGGTGTTGGTGCGACGCACCTTAAAAGAAATCGGGTTTAGGACTTTCCTATAAACGGTCTCGGTGCGACGCACCTTAAAAATATTATGTCTTTATGCCTTTTGTTAGACCCCTCAGTATATGAACATCGAGCAAAAGACCGATGTCAGCGCCGTCGTTCGTTTAATTTTTCGATGTCGTTATGATTAATGAACAAGTAGTGTCAGCGGTCATTATAGTATGTGTCGCGTCAAGAGATGCTTACAAGCGAGCGTTTTATTTAAGAGTTATTGTTAACGGGACTACAATTCTTCGATTATTTATTTTTCACTCAGATAATCTCTTATTTGTTTAACAACTTCTTTGTTAACAATTTTTTCTTTTTCACAAAAAACGACAAATGCTTTTCCACCATAAGTATTTTCAAAAAATGCAAAATTCTTTTTCATCCTATCTGTTACGCTATAACCAGAAAATGCAAAATTCGCCGTTATTGGCTTAATTTGAAGTCCTATAGTTGTGTATGTGTCTGGTACTTTTGCGATATAATCTATGTCACCAGCATGGTCGAGGTCGGAATCACTTTCTTCAAAAACTAATTCTGGAAACTCTTTTGCTAAATTGTCAAAAACAACAGATTTTTCTCGAGAAAATCCATTGAAGGTTCTCCTTATTGTAACATCAATTATGTAGTCAACGCAATCGTCTTCCGTAATTTCTTCAAATGCCTTAGTCCATTCTGGTATTACAACTGCATTTATTTTTTCATATAAACGTTTGCCTAATTCTTGAATTAATTCTTTATCTACTTTTTCGGAATCTGACTTTTTTGTAAAAGCATTTTTCCAGTAGAACTGTTCCCAATCTTCAATTGTTTTGGGTTGACACATCCTAATCAATTCCATTACTGGGCCAACTTTATTTGGCCTTGTTAGACCATATCTTTGAGCAGTATAATTTAATACATGCTCTTTACCTTGGAATTGAGAGTTTTCTATGTTACTTGGTTGCTTCATCTAAATAATTTATTAAACTGTTTGCTATATGAAAACCTAAAGGAATAGGCACACTGTTCCCTACTTGTCTGGATTGTTCACTTTTTGGACCATAAAAAATATAGTCATCCGGATATCCTTGTATTCTTGCCATTTCACGAATTGTAACCCTTCTGTGTTCTGTTGGATGGTAATAGTGGTCATTGTTATTATGAACAATAGTTGGACTAACATCATTTAAATGAAGTCTTCTCATTGCTCTTTTTAAATCAGAATTATTTTGTAAGTTAGGTGGGCAATCTTTCATGGATCCGCCTTGTGGTATATGTTTAATTCGTTGAGTATTTAAATCGGAAAGTTTAGAAACATCGTGGTTATAACTATGCGCATTTATAGCGATTTTTAATAAAACATCTTCAACAGTAATGTATTGTCCAAATAATGGAGGGTTGACTATTGGTTCTGGATAATGATATTGTACTTCAAGGTTATTTTTTGTACCTACGATTATTGTTCTCCTTCTACTTTGAGCAGTCCCATAATTTTTGGCATTTAAAATTCTGTATTGTACATCATAACCTTGGTTTGAAAGTTCAGTCAATATTAATTTAAGTACGGCTCCTTTTTCCAACGTTACCATTCCAGCAACATTTTCCATTACAAATATTCTCGGATTTACTTCGGATAATACTCGAGCATACTCTTTAAATAACCAATTACGAGGATCATCAAATGATCTATTAGGGTTAGCCGTTGAAAATCCTTGGCAAGGAGGTCCACCAATTAGTATATCAGCTTGTGGTAAATTTTTCAATTCCCTAATATCTTTGCAAACAATATGATTACCGATATTTTTTTTGTAAGACTCACAAGCATATTTACTATTATCGTTAGCCAACAGTATTTCTATACGCTTTGTTGCTAAAAATCCCAAATCCATTCCACCGCTACCTGAGAACATTGAAACTACTCTATATTTTTTTTTTTCGCTCATTTATTTGTTGTTGTGTTCGGTTATCGTTGCGCCTGACTCTCAAATACGCGAAAGTTTTGTCGTACTTTTTATATTGTCGAGCCTTTTTTGTTAAAAAATTTGATGCTATATTATCTTTTACAAATCTTAGCAAAATTAATAATTCTTTTTATTTCGCCCCCGATTTTATGTATTTCTTCACATTTCTTTTCTTTCACAGAACTTCGGCATATAATGCCCATCCTTGGATATACAACACATCTACTCACAAATATAACAACTATGCTAATACAAAAAAACAATGTTATAACAAATCTCAAAAATAATTATTTAGCCCTTCGCATAAAATGTATTTCATTGTAAAAACACCACTTTT
>JAYTSW010000454.1:0-13237 GCA_043745425.1 Sphingobacteriaceae bacterium
TTTTGCCCAAAGTAAATTTCCTGACGCATCTACTTTTGAAATGAAAGCGTCTTCTAAACTATCAGCTGTTAAAGTGAATGTACTAGGACCTGGATCAAAATCAATTGTAGATTGAAAAAATCCGGTTAAATAAACATTTCCAGAGGCATCACCCTTTAAACAATGATCTCCTTTTGAACCGCTTCCCATATTTATGGCCCACTGAAAAGTTGGAATCTGAGAGAAAACAAGACTTGCAAAAAATAAAATTATATTAGTTATAAAATATTTTCGCATCTGCTTACTTCTGAATAATAAATTTATACATCTTTTGGAGATTGTAAGATTTTACTTTAATAAAGTAAATCCCATTGCTTTCCTCCTGAAGATGAATTTCATTTTTTCCAATTTCAATTTTTTCTGATAGAATTTCTCTGCCTAAAATATCACTTATCAAAATACTTCCACTAACTTTCGAATCGATATTAAATCGTCCGTCATTTGGAATAGGATAAACTGAAATTCCATTTTCATTCAGGGAATATTCTTTCATGCCAACTGCATTTAAACAAGTTGGAGCAAATTGCTGAACTGTATGAAAAGGAGTTTTAAATAAAAGTCTTTCTGCAATGGTAAAAGTATCGGTTGAGTTTCGTTTTGTGTTATACATTAAAATTTGATCGTGACCTACACCTGCCACACTATCATATTGCCATTTTAAAGTTGTCCCACGCGTGACTGCATTTGTGGTTGAGAATGCAAAAAACTTTTTTGCTCTGTCGAAACGATCGGTTCCCTGAGCAATCGAACAAAAGCCTGGAAAAGGCTGAGTGTCCGAAGTTCCGATTAACACACCATAATTCTCGTTATAATATTGCATAACATGCTCGTTGCAAATAAAATCACTTACATTTAAAACTAAAGTAGATGTACAACTCACTCCCCACCGGAAATACTGACTTCCACCAAGTCCACATCTATAATTATTCCATACCATTGGCGCACTATTAAAACTATCTGTCATTAAAGTATAATTGGATGGATTAACTGACACTGCCATTTTAATCGGAATCGTATCAGGTGAGAATTGACGGATCAACATATACCGTGTAACAAATTGCCCCCCTGCTGAAAAACCTGTAAGATAAGTATCCATTGATATCCTCGATTCTCTATTTAAAACATGCCTGTAAATATCTTTTGTGATTTGGGTATACCAATATGTTTCATTACAGGTAGTAAGTGTATTAGCTAACACTTCCGTAGCATATGCCCAACCTAATTGTCCGTTATGCATTGTTGGCGCAACTATCAAAGCATTTTGTCGGTCTGCCAAATTCTTTAAATCAATTGAAACAGAGCCATTACCTCCAAGTCCGTGAATAAAAAATAAAATAGGACTAGTTAATGAGTTATAACCTGCGGGCTTATAATAATGAATACCGTACTTACCTTCCTGAATGACTGTGTTTACGGGAGTTGTTATTAATAACGAATCCTGGGAAATCCCAACAGGAATTGTTTGGGAAAAAGTATTACCTCCAAACAGAATGTAAAAGAAAATTAAATTTTGTTGGATTCTTTTCATCCTATGAATTTACATACAAAAAAGATGATTTGCAAAAGGAAAAAACAATAAGATCAATTCGTTTATCCGTACTAATTAGAAATCCTTACCCCAAATACGATTTCAATAACTTACTTCGTGAACCGTGTTTTAAACGGCGCACCGCTTTTTCTTTTATTTGACGAACGCGCTCACGGGTTAAATCAAATTTCTCGCCAATCTCTTCTAATGAGTGGGCATGACCTCCGCTTAATCCAAAATATAATCGAACCACATCTGCCTCACGACCAGTTAATGTTGATAAGGAACGTTCAATTTCCTGACGTAAACTATCGCTTATTAATTCTTTATCCGGACTAATAACACTCGGGTTCTCCATTAAATCATACATAGTACCGCCATCTTCCATATTACCTAAAGGCGCGTCCATACTTACATGACGATTATTATTTTTCATAGTATCTATAATATCCCCGGGCAGCATATCCAAAACTTCAGCAACCTCATCATAGCTAGGTTCGCGCTCTAAATGTTGTTCTAGTTTTGAATAGGTTTTATTTATTTTATTGATGGCGCCAATTTTATTTAAAGGTAAACGCACAATACGGCTCTGCTCCGCTAAAGCTTGTAAAATACTTTGGCGAATCCACCATACAGCGTAAGAAATAAATTTAAATCCTCGTGTTTCATCAAAACGTTGTGCTGCTTTTATTAAGCCTAAATTTCCTTCGTTAATTAAATCAGGTAAACTTAATCCTTGATTTTGATATTGCTTAGAAACGGAAACCACAAAACGTAAATTCGATTTCACTAATTTATCCAATGCTTGCTGATCACCTGCTCTGATTTTCACGGCTAAATGCACTTCTTCATCAGCGGTAATCAATTCCACTTTACCAATATCCTGTAAGTACATGTCTAACGAGGCCGTTTCACGGTTGGTAATCTGTTTGGTTATCTTCAGTTGGCGCATAGCAGTATCATTATAGGATTATACATTTATTACGTGAAAAGAGTGACTCGGTTACATTTTATAGGGTTTGATTTCACACAATTATTGTGAATTGAGTGAATAAAGCCCTTTATTGAGTGAATATTGTTGAAAATTAAGCCTTCAAAAAACCCATAATTTTTCTGAAATTAGCCCTTTATGTTGAAGCGCCTCCATATTAGTAACTTTGCCCTTATAGAGGGCGTAAAGGTTAATTTTCCGGTTAATTTATGTGTTGTAACAGGTGAAACCGGTGCAGGAAAATCCATTTTTTTAGAGGCTCTATCTCTTGTTTTAGGTTCGAGAGCTGATGTGGGAATTCTACAGGATAAAACCAAAAAATGTATTGTAGAGGCTGAATTCTTTTTGGGAAATTATCATTTGGAAGATTTTTTTAAAACAAATGAAATTGATTTTGAAACCACTACTATTATAAGACGTGAAATAAATCCGGAAGGAAAATCTAGAGCGTTTATAAATGATTCGCCCGTTGTACTAACCATTTTAAAACAATTGGGGGAACAATTGGTTGATATACATTCGCAACACGAGACATTGATGTTAAATCAAAGTTCATTTCAGTTTGATGTGATTGATTCGGTGGCAGGAACTCATTCTTTAGTTTCCCAATACAAAAAACAATTTCAGTTATACAACCAAAAGAAAAAACGTTTGGCTGAATTGGAAGAACAGGAGTTGCAAGCCAAAAAAGATTTAGATTATTATCAGTTTTTGTTTAGTGAGTTAGAAGAAATAACAATTCATCCTGGAGATTTAAAAAACCTTGAAGAAGAAAGTTCAGCTTTAGAAAATGCAGAATTTATTAAATCGAATTTATTAAAATCAGCAAATGCAATTGCTGATGGTGATGTTAATGTATTATCGGGATTAGCACTTATTAAACAGCAATTAAATTCGTTGACGAAATTCGGAGATGCTTATAAGTCATTGGGAGAAAGAGCAAATTCTTTATATATCGAACTAAAAGAATTAGCAAATGATTTGGAAGATACTGAAGGAAAAGTAATTTTTGATCAGAATAAATTAGAAGAAATAAATTCTAAGCTCGATAAATTAAACCGCCTCTTTAAAAAACATAATGCGAAAAGCGAAGAGGAATTAATATCTATAAAACAAAATATAGAGGAGAAATTGCAGCAATTCGGTTCTTTGGAATCTGAAATTGAAAAAGTAAAAAAAGAAATTTTTTCCCTTCAAAAAGATTTGACTCAATTAGCAAATGATTTAAGTAAAAAACGAAAGGCCGGCATTCCTACATTCGAAAAAGAAATTAAATTAATTCTTAATGATTTGTCGATGCCCAATGCTAATTTTAAAATTGAATTAGAAACGCTTTCCGAATTTGGCAATAATGGTTTTGATTCGATTCAGTTTTTATTTTCGGCGAATAAAGGCGGTGATTTTAAACAGCTTCACAAAGTTGCTTCAGGTGGAGAATTATCCCGCTTAATGCTAAGTATTAAATCCATTATGGCAACAAAGAAAGCCTTACCAACAATTATTTTTGATGAAATTGATACCGGCGTGAGTGGTGATGTTGCTGACAAAATTGGAACTATACTCTTGCGCATGAGTGAAAAAATGCAAGTGATTAGTATTACACATTTACCACAAATCGCCAGCAAAGGAAAATTCCATTTGTTTGTTTATAAAAATGATGAAAGCTCAAAAACTATTTCTCACATAAAAGAATTAAATAAAGATGAACGCGTTGTTGAGATTGCAAAGATGTTAAGTACGGACACTCCTACTCCATCGGCTATTAAAAATGCAAAAGATTTACTGAGTCAGAATTAAATTTCTAGGTTTCTAGGTTGTTAAACAAGAAACATAGAAACAATTCCATTTCTTCTTTAAAAAAACACGAATCTCTTCACATAATAAACACTATATTTGTAACACAAAAATAAATAACTATGGCTTACAATTTATTAAAAGGAAAACGCGGAATTATTAGTGGTGCATTAGACGAAAATTCTATTGCCTGGAAAGTTGCACAACGTTGTCACCAAGAAGGTGCTACATTTACTTTAACCAACGCACCGATAGCCATGCGCTTAGGTGAAATAAAAAAATTAGCTGAGGAAACAGGAGCGAAAATTATTCCAGCTGATGCGACAAGTGTAGAAGACATTACGAAATTATACGCCGAATCAATGGATGCTTTAGGAGGTAAAATTGATTTCGTGCTCCACTCTATTGGCATGAGTGTAAACATCCGAAAAAATATTCCATATACTGAATTGAATTACGATTTTTATAATAAAGGCATTGATGTATCTGCATTATCATTACATAAAATGTTAGCGACCGCTTACAAAATGGATGCCTTAAACGATCATGCATCTGTTGTTGCCCTAACTTACATTGGCGCTCAACGCACATATCCATTTTATACTGATATGGCCGACATTAAAGCAATGCTAGAAAGTATTGCTCGTACTTTTGGTTATCATTACGGAAAACACAAAAAAGTGCGCATCAATACAATTTCACAATCACCAACTAAAACAAGTGCGGGTGGTGGTATTAAAGGATTCGCTGAATTTTATGATTTTGCAGAAGCTCAATCTCCATTAGGAAATGCAAGTGCTGATGACTGCGCTAATTTTTGCGTGAGCATGTTCTCTGATTTAACCAAAATGGTTACTATGCAGAATTTATTTCATGATGGTGGTTACAGTACAACTGGCGTCAGCACAGAGCAACTGAACATGATTTCTAAGTAATTAAACTAATTATTGAGCCACAGATTTCGCTGATTTCACAGATATTTAATCTGCGTTAATCCGTGTAATCTGTGGCTTTTTTTGTTTATACTAAATAATCGATTTGTACGTTTAATAATAAGCGAGTACATTTATATAAACCTGTAGTGAGTTTACCAAACTATGAACATTTACTCTAAAAAACAACGTTGGAAATGGTTGCTTTCTGTAATAGCAATTATCATCATCATCACCTCGTTGTGGTACACCAAAAGTTTAGTAAAACGCATTGCCGAAGACGAACGCGCAAAAGTTAAACTGTGGGCCAAAGCTGTTCAGAAAAAAGCAAAGCTCTTAAAATTCACGAACGAGTTATTCACCAAAATGAAACTCGAGGAACGTAAAAAAGTTGAATTATATGCAGAAGCAACACGCCAGTTAACAGCGGGCGACATGATAAATGATTTTGCTCTAAAAGTTATTCAGGACAATACAACTGTTCCGGTAATATTAACAGATGAGTCTGGTGAAATAACAGGAAAACGAAATTTGGATTCATTACAGGAAAACGACACGACTTATTTAAGACGACAACTTAACATCATGAAAGAGAGTTACGCGCCAGTAACCATTAAAGTTTATAAGCAGCATGTTAATTTTTTATATTATAAAGACAGTAAAGTTTTTTCTGACATAAAATTAGTTTTTGACAGTTTAACAAAATCTTTTTTAGAGGAAGTTGCGGTTAATTCAGCTGATATTCCTGTGATTTATACCGATTCCAGCAAAACGCAAATCATTGCTAAGAACGATAAAATTGATTCATTAAAAATAAATACACCTGAGAAGCTCGCTGTAACACTTACGGAACTGTCACAACAAAATCCACCCCTATCAATTGATTTCGGTGACGGTTATACCAATTATATTTTTTATGCTGAATCAGAATTGCTCACCAAACTAAAATATTATCCTTATATACAATTCGGTGTAATTGGTTTATTTTTATTAATCGCATACATTTTATTTAGCACCGCACGCAAAGCAGAACAAGATCAGGTTTGGGTAGGTATGAGTAAAGAAACGGCGCATCAATTGGGCACACCACTTTCTTCATTAATGGGATGGAACGAACATTTAAGATCTTTAGGTGTTGATGATACCGTTGTAGATGAAATGAATCGTGATATAAAACGATTGAATACAATTACTGAACGCTTTTCCAAAATTGGTTCACAGCCTACATTGCAGGATGAAGAAATTTGTGGCGTTATAAAAAACGCAACTGATTATTTAAAACAACGCACTTCAAAAAACGTGAAGTACGAAATAAATTTACCGCAAAAAGAAGTTCATGTTCAGGTTTCTGTTCCTCTGTTCGAATGGGTAATTGAAAATTTATGCAAAAATGCTGTTGATGCCATGGATGGCAAAGGACAAATTACTGTCAACGTTAAAGAAATTCCAGAAGGAATTGCCATCGACATTTCAGATACAGGAAAGGGAATTCCTAAATCAAAATATAAAACTGTGTTTGAACCGGGCTTTACTACCAAACAACGCGGTTGGGGATTAGGTTTATCCTTATGTAAACGCATCATCGAAAATTATCATGGTGGTAAAATATTTGTGTTAGATAGCGAGACTAACAAAGGAACAACATTCAGAATTATTCTGAACCGTTTCTAAAGTTCAACCCCATTCGGGGTTGTCCGTTTAGCTTTATTATTTCTTATTCATGTTGAAGTCTTTCAGACTTCTCCAGAACAAATCTTGTTTTAGAATCCTGAAGGGATTCCATGTAAATAAAACAAACAAAATAGGAAAAAATTACAACCCTGAAAGGGTTGAACACTAGCACTAAACTACTTTATAGAGAACCGGCTTGCTCGGACTCGCATCATTCTCGAAACTAGCGATTTGAATATTGAGTAAATACATTCCGTCATCCACTTCATTAGGAACGTAAATTAATTCCGTAATTGTTTTTTGAAATTGAGTGTTGCCTGGGTATTGCCAAAACGCATGATGGGCCGATAATTTTCCTCCATCCACTTCTTTATCTACACTTGGGGTATCCAATAATAAATGTTCGACTCCAATACCGTTTAAAAATAAAATTGACTCTTCAGTCATGTAAATTGGATTCGTACCTGTGTATTGCATTTTTAATTTAGCCGGACTATTACCAAGCGTTCTAATAATTACAGCTTCAGGTTTAGCACCGTTTAAGCACATTTCAATAGTTTTTTTTGAAATTACTTTGTCGCCATTTTCTAGTTCTTCAGGCAACACAGTTATAACCTCAGCAATAAATAAAAAGCGAGTTAAACATTTATTGATGGTAACAAATTCTTTACTGATGTGGCCAACACATTCTGTATGCGTGCCATTTCCATGTGGATTAAATTTAATATCACGAAAATTTACACTGCCTCCTTGGCTTACATCCCCTACCCAATCTCCCATACGAACGGGTTCAATGCTCATAGGTTTTACGTACCAGGCGCTTGCGCAATCCATATCTGTATTCAAAGGCATCGAAATATCAATAGGTTTAAAAAAATCAACTCTAAATTCTTTTCCTCTATGTAAAATCGTTGCAACCATTTTTATAATGCGTCTTTTAAAATTTCAAGCTTCATCCCTCGTGAACCTTTAATTAAAATAAGTTTATTTTTCTGAGGCTCACTTTTCAAATTCGATAAACAATCCTGAGTGTTTAAAAATGTTTTGAATTTATTTTCATTTGCTTTTGTAAATTCAGGACCAATTAAAATAACATCGCTCAGTTTTTTTTCTGAAATTAATTCAATAATTTTTTTGTGCTCTGCTGCTGCGTATTCACCCAACTCAAACATATCGCCAATAATTAACAATTTTTTTTCATTGGTAAGTTTCGCAAAATTCTCAATTGCCACTTTCATGCTTGACGGGTTTGCATTATAAGCATCCAAAATTAAAGTGTTGTGCTCAGTCTTTTCTAATTGAGAACGATTCATGTCAGGAACGTATTCTGATAAGGCCTCATTTATTTTTTCAATATCAACTTTAAAATAATTTCCAACACAAGCGGCGCATAATAAATTAATGAAATTATAATGACCAATAATATGTGTTTTTACCAATGGTAATTTGTTCCAGTCTTTTTCGTTGTAACGGGTAGTCCATTTAAAACTTACAAATTCATCACCGTTAACTTGTTTTCCGATAACATCATATAATTTTGTTGTACCGTAAGTTATTTTATCCATCCCTCCTGCTAATTCTGATAATACCGAATCATCTGCATTAATAAAAATTCGTCCGCCTTTTTTTTCAATAAAACGATACATTTCGCTTTTGCCTTTTTTCACACCTTCTTCTCCCCCAAATCCTTCAAGATGGGCCTTGCCAATGTTGGTAATTAAACCATAATCTGGTTCTGCGATTTCACATAGTTCATTTATTTCTCCTTGGTGATTCGCGCCCATTTCAATAATGGCAATTTCGTGTTCTTTAGTCAGCGATAATAAAGTTAATGGAACACCAATATGATTATTCAGATTACCAACTGTTGCTAATGTTTTAAACTGTTTACTAAGTACAGCGTTAATTAATTCCTTATTTGTAGTTTTTCCATTGCTGCCGGTAATAGCAAGAACTTTTAGTTGTAATTGTTTACGGTGATGATTCGCTAATTGCTGTAAAGCTTTTAAAACATCTTTGACTAAAAATATATTATCGCTGATTGCATATTTAGATTCATCCACTACAACAAAAGCACAGCCGCCTTCTAATGCTTTTGAAGTAAATTCATTCGCGTTAAAATTGGCGCCTTTTAAACAAAAGAAAATACTGCCATTCTCAAGTTTTCTTGTATCAGTACATATCTTTTGATTGCATTTTAAAAATGCCTCGTATATATCTCTTACACTTGTTTCTTGCATGGGTGCAAATTAAAAAACCCCCGGGTTTTTTACCGAGGGTTTTAAATATATTTTTAAACAAAATTATTATTTACCAAATCCAACAGGGCTACCTACGCGAACCATAGCACAACGGAAGCCTAAGAAAGATGTTGCCTGACGTTGATCTAAGAAGCGACGAGTGCCAGGGTTTAAGAAATAGGCACGGTCTCTCCAGCTACCACCTTTATAAACGTGGGATTTATCATTTACTAAAGATGTTTTTGCATACTCATACATCATCTTTTCAGATTTATCAGTATAAGCATCTTCACCTAGTTCATAATAAATACTTGAGTTAACATCACCATCTAAATAGTTAATATAATCAGCTGATTTATAATTTCTGCGTTCATCTAAGTTATCAGCAGCAACTGCAGTAGAAACTTCTCTCCATTGCACACGACCCGGGATATCAGATTTACCTTCAGCAGTTACGTTTTTGTTACCGTTCATTTGCTCAGGATCGCCTGGTATACCAGTCATACGTGTTAAAACGCTATCAACAGTTTCTTCGGTTTCCATACTACACCGTGTAAAGTTGGCTTGTTAACTTTGTGTTTGAATTTTTGATAAACAGGTCCGTCAATGTTAGTTAAGATGTCTCCACCTAAACCACCAACTAAAGTTGTACTATCACGTTGTTGTGTAACAAATACGTTACCACGGAAAGGACGAAATTCATCAGCATCCTGTAAAGTATTTTGACGATAAACGTCCATTACCCACTCAGATACGTTACCTGCCATGTTATATAAGCCATAATCGTTTGGCCAGTATGAATAAACTGGAGATGTAACGTCGGCGTTATCATTCAAGAAACCTGCAGTACCCATGTAATCACCAGCACCACGAACGAAGTTGGCGTTAATTTGTCCTTGGAATTCGTCAGTTGCATTACGCACACCGTGCCCGTTCCATGGATAAATACGACGATCAGTAATACGCTCACCAATTGTGTTACCAATTAAACCGTAAGCAGAATATTCCCACTCAGCTTCTGTTGGTAAACGGTATTTCGGTAAAAAGATACCATCTTCCATACGTACATCACGCTCTGGGTTTTGCTCATCAAAAGAAGGTAATTTTTGTTTTAGCTGACCTTGCCATTTACCTGCTAAATATGCTTCAGTAGAGAAATAATCTTGATCAGATGCATTTGGAACGTGCTCTAATAAACCTTCACGAATTAAGATAAACTCATTTACGCGGTCTGTTCTCCAAGCACAAAATTCGTTTGCCTGTAACCAGTTCACACCAACAACAGGGTAATCTCTGTACGCAGGGTGACGTAAATAATATTCAACGTAAGGCTCGTTATAAGCTAATTTTTCGCGCCATACCAAAGTATCAGGTAACGCCTTATAGTATACATCCGGCCAAGTTGGTCCGAAAACACGTGCAGTCCAATATAAATACTCTAAATAAGAGAAGTTACTTACTTCGGTTTCGTCCATATAAAATGATGAAACAGTTACACGACGAGGAACGTTGTTCCACTCGTAGGTAACGTCATGTTCAATACGTCCCATTGTAAAGGTACCACCCTCGATAAGTACAAGCCCAGGGCCTGTTTCTTGCTCTTCGTAAGGCACTTTTTCAAAACCACCATTTTGTGGGTCATTGTACGCCCATCCTGAAACAGGAGAACGTTCTTCTGCACAGGAAACCAGTAAGATAGCCATTAAGGCTGTCAGGGTTTTGCGGTTCTTTATCATATTTATTCTCATAATATCTTGAGCTTAAGTTACGTTATAACGAAAAAAAACGTTTAAGGTTACATTTAAAATTAGAAAGATGGACAACTAATGGTTCTGTATTTCTTTTTCTTCGGCTTACATTGCATCTGGATTTGCATAGAAATTTCGTGCGAACCAGCTGTGTTACCTGCTAATTTTGAGATAGTTACATCATAACTATACCCAAATTGAAATGCGCTTGTTTTAATACCAACTAAAGCAATTACAGCATCTTGGTTACGATACCATAAACCCGCCACAAATGCGTCCTTTTTGAAATAAACCCCTAAATTAAGTTGTATAAATTTTTGTTGGGCCTGAATTAAGATGTTTGGCGAAATATAGCTTTCTCCTCCTTTTTCAAGGTTAATGATACCACCACCATGAATTGTGAATTTCGCTGGTAGTTTAGAAACCCCTAATAAACCTTCATCAGGCTGTGTTATATGGTGAGCTGCAAAACCAAAGAAATAACGCTTACTGTAACCTAATATACCGGCCGAGAAATCGGCGTTACGTTTAGTTTGAGCAGGAACAATTTCGTTAGTATTCCAAACAAATCCACGGCGAGGATCAATCATATCACCAAAATTAAGCTTGGTACGGTCTAATGTTTTTTGAAAATAAGTAGCTTGTAGTCCAAGTTTTAATGAAAACTCACGGTTTACAGGTAAATGATAAGAGTACATGAAGCTTGCTGTGGTCGTTTTTAAAGTTCCACGTGCCTGATCATCAGTGGTTACCAATAATCCAATCCCTCCCGCCATCACATCAACGTGTTGATCGTAAGAAGCGCTATAAGTAACATAGGTTCCCGATAAGTTCGGCCATTGATTACGGTAGTTCAAACAGATACGCGGACAACGAGCTGTTCCGGCGAAAGCTGGGTTTAAGTACGTAGGATTAGCGTAAAACTGCGTGAATTGCGGGTCTTGGGCCTTAGAATCGATAAAAATTCCAAGGATTAAAAAACAAAATAATCCAATTCTCTTAGTCATAGAAAGAAATCAAGTCACTCTTAAGGTTATACAAATTTAATAATCTATTTTTAAAAACAAAAAATTAATTTAAACAATATTTTGCGTAACCAATCGTTATTTTTGTATAGAAACTGATGAAAAACAATCGCTTTATACTCACTTTGACCTTATTTTTTGTATTTGGACTGCTTTTAAGCCAAAAACAAAAAGAACTGAATTCAGAAACCATAAATTCGTTAATCGCGAAACCGGTTTCAAAAACAGAATTTGTAGATAATTCTGCTTTTCCAGTAAAGCTTACCGGCGCTCAATTAGACTTAAAAAATGGCAACGCTCCTTATTTTTCTCATTCTAAAAAAATAAAGGAAAACAGTAGCGTAAAAGTTAATTTAAGCGATGTTCAAACTGTAGTTTTATCGGGCGATGTTTCTCAAAAATTAATTTCACTTTACAAAAATTATTTGAGTTCGGATTTTGATATTCAGATTCAATATGCAAAAAGCGGAAATGATAATTTAGCGTTCGCAAAAGTAAGGCCGTACAAAATAAACAGCAGTAATCTCATTGAGGAATTAGTAGCGTATAACGTAGACTGGACCGAGGCAGAATCAAATTCTGAATTCCAGAAAAAAGTAACTTCCACTCCTTTTAAAAGCAATTCAATTTTAGCTTCTGGTACATGGTATAAAATCGGAATTACAAAAAGTGGTATTTATAAATTAGATAAAACTTTCCTAAAAAATATGGGTATTGATATGACTGCCTTAAACCCAAAAAATATTCGTGTTTTTGGTAACGGTGGCTATATGCAACCTGAAGCAAATTCATTATACCGAATAGACGATCTTGAAGAAAATGCGATACAGGTTATTGGCGAAAGTGATAATGTTTTTGATAATACTGATTACATTTTACTGTATGGGCAAGGTACAAACCGTTGGTTTTTTGATCCAACTCATACTAGCACGTGCTTGGACTATTACAACAAACAAAATTATTATTCTGATACAACCTACTATTATATTACCACCGATTTAGGCGCCGGAAAACGTATTGGCAACCGCGCCACTTCATCAAGTGTTGCAACTAATTCAACTACTACTTATGATTATTATGATTTTCACGAGCAGAATACTACCAATTTCATTAAATCGGGAAGCGAATTTTATGGCGAGTATTTCGATTTTACCAATTCTTATACCTTTTCTTATCCCATTCCTAATTTAGTGATAGGCGATACAGTTGCTGCCTGGATAAATATTGCTGCACGAGGCGCGACACCTTCCACTTATAATTTTTCTTATA
>JAYTSW010000455.1:0-13232 GCA_043745425.1 Sphingobacteriaceae bacterium
GCTGCTGAAATATCTGTCATATTACATTTATACCCCGCCTCAATAATATCGTAACGCCAATTGCCCTTTTGAGTTTTCGCTAATGCATCTTTATTCTGACCATGAAGTGTTTTAATACATAGATACTTATAGATAGCTTCGTTATCAAAAGGTTCAGGTAAATTTAAACAAACCGCGCCGCCTTCAGCAGTCACTAAATTTTTTACGGCATGAAATGAAAACACAGAAACGTCGCAAAGACTTCCTGTTTTTTTTCCATTATATGAAGCGCCAAACGAATGGGCAGCATCAGCTAATACTAAAACTCTTCCTAATTGTTTTTGAATATCATTATTGGATTTGAATTTGTCCTTATTTCTTACAGCAATATTATTGATCTCATCAAAATCGCAAGGCCAGCCTGCGAAGTCGACGGGCATAATGGCTTTGGTTTTTGAAGTGATTGCTTTTTCTATTGCTGAAGTATTAATATTAAAGTCGTGCTCGTTTACATCCACAAACACTGGCGTTGCACCGCAATGTATAATAACATTTGCTGTGGCAGAATAAGTATAAGCCGGTAAAATAACTTCATCACCTTCTTTCACGCCAAACCAACGCAACATGATTTCTAAACCTGCAGTCGCTGAGTTTAAACATAAAGTGTTTTTGTTGCCACAATAGGCTGTAATTTTTTTCTCGAACTCCTTGGTACGAGGGCCAGTAGTAATCCAACCCGACTTTAAAGCTTTAACTACTTCGTCGCAAATTTTGTCATCAATACGTGGGGGCGAAAATGGAATCATGGTTCAATTAATTTACCTGCAAATTAACGAAATAATAACATTACATAAAGGACCTAAAAAGGCATTTTCAGATTCATGAAACTCAACGTTATTAACAATTGCATCTTAATTACCCCTCTAGTTTATACACATTAACGTGTTGAATCATAATCGGTAGCGCAAAGCTCAGGCCTTGTTTGATTATCTATTTTTAGCAAAAGTTATAGTAACAATTTCGCAAAACTAATTTAACAGGATGAATACACAAAACTTAAAAACAGAATTGCAGTCGGTGTTAGACGGTGATCTTGCCATGCGCAAGGAGTTTACACAGCTAAAACGCTCATTGAGCGATTATCGCAATCAATTAATTGAACGTGATGAAGATTGCAAACGCCTTCAAGTAACTATAGATGTTTTAAACACCAAGATGGTTGTTATGGAGCGTGATAATGTTAACTACAAAGCCGAATTGGCTTCGTTTAAAGAATTGCGTTCAACTATTAAAGAACAATTGCATTCGAAACAAGAAGAGATTGAAAACTATCTACGCGAAATAGAAACGTTGAAATCTCAATTGGATACTATTGCTGCGCATTACGACGCCCGTTTAGAAAGCGGATTAAAAGCTTCAGCTGAAGAGTTAGATGCTGTAAAAAAAGAATTAAATCTTCAAATTGAAGAATTACGCTCAAGCGCGCACTACCGCGAAATTGGTGTACGCGACGAATGTGAACAAAAAATAAATGAGTTAACTCAATTAATGGCGGAGAAAGAACTAGAGTTAACTTCTAAACATGAATCAGACATAACTTCAATTCAATCTCAATTTACTTCTCAGGTTGAAGAACTTACAAATTCGTACGAAACTAAATTAACAGAAGCTTCTTCCTTATCCAATAGTACTATTGAATCACTTACGAATGAATATGAAGGCAAGTTAAAGCGCTTAGAAGATACTTTAACTGGTAAATTAAACGAAAACAAAACTTCTTACGAATATACCGTTGCTTCTTTACAAACTGAATACACTAATAAGGAGCAAACTTTAGTTGCTGGTTACGAAAAGCAATTAAACGACTTATTAGCTTTAGCTAACGGCGATATTGAAAAAATGAAATTAGAATACGAAGAACGTTTATCTAATACATTAATACACTCGAACGATCAAAACAGTAAATTAACTGAAGACTTAAACAAGTTTGTTTTAGAAAACGAGCATTTCAAAGAGAAAATCCGCGAAATGATTACGCATATAGATGATCAAAACACTAAGATTGAAGATTTATGCCGCGAGATTGAAATTAAAAATGATGAAGTAAACTCTTGGATTGGAAAATACAACTCTTTAAATGCAGAGTTCGAAAGTTACAAAACTTTACAACAACAATCTCAAGGCGAACAAGTACTAGGTTTAACTAACGAGTTAAGCAATCATCTTGAAACTATTAATGAACTAAAGGCTGAGTTAGAATCAAAGAATAATGTTATTGCTGAATTAAATTCATCAGTATCGTCAAAGAGTGCTGAGTTAGGTTATACTAAATCAGAAATTGAAAGATTGAACGGCGAAATCAGCAAGAGTTTAGAGGAATGGAACGAAAAAGAAATTTCTTTCGAAAGCTTTAAATCTGAATTAGAAATTATTACTCAGCAACAATTATCGAGTAAAGATGTTGAGTTCCAAAAATTATTGACAGAAAACACCAGCTTAATTAACGAAATTGATTTAGCACAGGATAAAGTTGAAGCACAAGAAGAAGAATTAGCTTTATTAAAAGCTGAACTCGCTGAGTCATCAACCGGAATCGAAAGTCGTGTTAACGAACTGAAAGAAACTATCAACGCTAAAAATTTCGAGTTAACTACTTTAACTGCTGATAATGCAGGATTAATGGCAGAAGTTACCGGATTAAAATCTGAAGTTTCTGCATTAACATCACAATTAGAAAATGTAAGCTCATCAAACGAAGTAATTGCTGAATGGGAAAGCAAATACAATTCTATTGTTTTAGAATTAGAAGGTTTTAAATTGGCAGCCGATGGTTTTAATATTGAAATCGAAAACCTTAATTCTAAATTAGCTTCTTACGAAACTGAATTAGATACATTAAAAGCATCTGCCACTACAAATACAGATCAGGAAGAATACATTGATCGTTTATTTAAACAAATTGATGCATTAAACGACGAAAAATTAAACTTGTTGAATGAGAAAGGTTTAATGGCAGAACAGCTGTTAAAGATGAATGATGTGGTTAGCGGAATCTCTCAACATGTTGATAGTCAGAATATTGATGTTAGCGATTTGAATAATCAACGAAAGAATATTATATTAGCTAAGTCTTCTTCAGAAACAACCAACGAAAATGGTGGTATGAAGAAGCAAATTAACGAATTAGTGCGTGAAATAGACAAGTGTATTGCTTTACTAAGTGCTTAATTTTTAACGCCCTTTTTAGTTTTCATGACGGAAGTAAGTATAAAAGTAGAAATAGCAGGGGGTTTGTACCCCCTGAAAGTTAAAACTGAAGACGAGGAAAACGTAAGAAGGGTTGTTGATTTAATAAATACTAAGATTGCCGAGTTTGAAAAAACTTACGCAATTAAAGATAAAAAAGATTGTTTAGCTATGGTAATGTTGCAGTTAGTGTCGCAATTTTACATGAAGGCCGAAGAATCTGAAAAAGAATTAAGCCATTTTAAAATACTATTGATTGATGTGGAGATGATGTTACAAGAACATCTTTCAAACGTCAAAAATATAGAAGAATAAACTGCCGAAAGGCTA
Organism: Sphingobacteriaceae bacterium; assembly: GCA_043745425.1. Lineage (GTDB taxonomy): Bacteria > Bacteroidota > Bacteroidia > B-17B0 > Aurantibacillaceae > JAHEYG01. The sequence goes on from JAYTSW010000455.1 coordinate 3,556, forward strand.
CACATTTCACGCACAAATTTTATGAAGCTTCGGCTTATTAAAGTTTGTGCGTTTTTTATTTAATTAATTATAAGAATTATGACTTTAGATTTAAATCTCATAGAAATAGGCATCATTGCTGCAGGGCTTATTTTAGGATTAGTTGTTGGCTTCATATTAGCCGGCTCCCGATTAAACAGCAGCGCTAAAAAAGAAAAACAAAACCTTATTAAGGAGGCCGAAGTAAAAGCCGAAGCTCTTAAACAGGAAAAAATTCTTCAAGCTAAAGAAAAATTCCTTCAGTTAAAATCTGAACACGATAAGTCTATTCAGGAAAAAAACAACACAATTTCTCAAACTGAAAATCGCCTGAAACAAAAAGATAACGATTTATCGAAGAAGATTGAAGATGTTAATCGTAAGGATAAAGAACTAGAAGGTCAAAAAAATCAAGCTCTGCAACAAATCGATCTTTACAAACAGCGCAACGAAGAAGTTGAAAAGATTCATCGTCGCCAAGTGGAAATGTTAGAGAAAGTTTCCGGAATGAAAGCTGATGATGCAAAAGCACAATTAGTGGAAAGCGTTAAAGGCGAAGCAAAAACTCAAGCCATGGCCTACATTAAAGACATCATGGATGAAGCTAAATTAACTGCCAATAAAGAAGCAAAAAAAATTATTATTCAATCCATACAACGTGTTGCAACTGAAACCGCCATTGAAAATTCAGTTACAGTGTTCCATATTGAAGGTGATGAAATGAAAGGTCGTATTATCGGTCGTGAAGGTCGTAACATTCGCGCTCTTGAAGCTGCAACTGGTGTTGAGATTATTGTAGATGATACGCCTGATGCAATTACATTATCTTGTTTCGATTCTATCCGTCGTGAAATTGCACGTTTGGCATTGCATCAATTAGTTGGCGACGGACGAATTCACCCTGCACGAATTGAAGAAGTTGTTGAGAAAACCAAAAAAATGATTGAAGAAGAAATCGTTGAAATTGGTAAACGCACTTGTATTGATTTAGGCGTTCACGGTTTACATCCTGAATTAATCAGAATGGTTGGACGAATGAAATACCGTTCTTCTTACGGACAAAATTTATTACAGCATAGTCGCGAAGTAGCCAACCTTTGCGCAATTATGGCGAGTGAAATGGGATTGAATCCCCAAATCGCAAAACGCGCCGGATTATTACATGATATTGGAAAAGTACCTGATGATTCTCCTGAATTGCCTCACGCTATTTTAGGAATGAAATTAGCAGAGAAATATAAAGAGAAACCGGAAGTATGTAACGCCATCGGTGCCCATCACGACGAAATTGAAATGACTAATTTGTATTCACCAATTGTACAAGTGTGTGATGCTATAAGTGGTGCGCGCCCAGGTGCTCGCCGCGAAATTGCTGAACAATACATGAAGCGTTTAAAAGATTTAGAAGCATTAGCTTTATCGTATGATGGTGTTGAAAAAACTTACGCGATTCAAGCCGGACGTGAAGTACGTGTAATTGTATCAAGCGAAAAAGTAACAGATGCTAAAGCAGAAGAATTAGCATTTGCTATTTCCCAAAAAATACAAACTGAAATGACTTATCCCGGACAAGTTAAAGTAACAGTGATTCGTGAAACAAGAGCCACTGCATTCGCTAAATAAAATGAAAAATAAATTAATTTTAAGAGGAGAAAAGGTAATTGTACTTTTTCTCCTTTTTATTTTACAGGCCTGCTCCCACAAAACAGCCGACAAAGAAGCACCTGCTATAAATGAAATTAAAGCCGGAGAAAAATTCGACATCATCCTACCAGAGAATCACGATGAAGGATTTTTATGGAAGCTTAGTGACAAACACAGCAAATCAATTCTTGATAACATGGGCGCTGTTTGGCACGGAAATGATAAAGGTGTTTACTTCAGGTTTATGAGTTCTCAAGTTGGAACAGACACGTTGCTTTTCACTCTTTATAAAACACAAAACATAACTAAGGAAAGAGATTCGATTAAAACTGCTGTTTATATTATTAAAGTTGTGGGGTAACCATATTCAACCACTTCGTGGTTGTAGCTTCTATCATATATTTTTCTTTATTCATATTGAATCCCTTCGGGATTCTCAAGTGCTATAAGTTCCTATTTAGAAGTCTGAAGGACTTCAATATGATTAAAAAGAAAATAACAGTATTGCTTTTGGGAAGTCTGAAGGACTTCAACATAAATAAAACGAAATCAACACGATTACTTTTGGGAAAGTCTGAAGGACTTCAATATAAATAAAACGAGAACACATGACACAACTAACAAGCCTGAAGGGCTTGAATATGAATTAATCAGTAATAATTAATTTTTTACTTGTTGCCCCTTCATTTGTCATTACGTAAACAAAGTATTCGCCTGCTGCCAATTTCTGATTAAATTTAAATTCATAAGTGCCCGCTTTTTCCTTTTGACCAACTTCTTCCCATACTACTGAGTTACCTGCAATACTGACTAATCTTAAATTGTACATTGTTTTACAGGGAAGAATTAATTCTACAGCGAAATTACTTTTAGTAGGATTAGGGAATACTTTTAATTGCGGTAAATTATAAGTCACTGATTTTATTTTTTCTTTTATGCCTGCCCATCCAGGTTTCAATTTATAAACCCTATCTCCTGTTAAATAAGCTTCACTTGAATTTATCCTTTGAAATCTATCGAATTGAGACGGAATATTGTCAACCATCCACCAGTTAAGTCCTCCATCAGTTGTCTGATGTAAAAAAGTCCCTCCCGCCCATCCTCTGAGTGTATCTAAAAAACCAACAGTTTGTAAATAATTATTCCCAGGAATATCGTAATCAACATTTATCGGTGTCCAATTATTCCCACCATTACTGCTTTTCAGAATTACATTCCAAGCAATCCCGTTAGCTTTTTCAACGGAAGCAAACCAGTGAACACCATCTAAATTTTGGATCTTCCAAACATATTCAGCAGGCTTATTACTAGTAAATACTTTTGTCCACGATAAGCCCCCATCTACTGTTTTTAAAATAACTGCACCCTCAGATGATACATTACTTTGTCCGGTAACATAACCCTTATTTGCATCGGTAAATTGAACGTCAACCAAACGACTTGCATATGATGACATGTTAATTTGCAACCAATTAATTCCGCCATCTATTGTTTTCATAACATAAGAGGGTGTCGACCAAACACCAACGGCATAAGTTATATTTGTATCAACACAACAAATACCACAAACACCTCTATTAGTTGCTGTAATCACACTTGAAATATCTGTCCATGTTGCTCCCCCATCAAGGGTTTTAAAAAAAACATTGGTTCCACTATTCTCTAGCCCTCCAGCAAATCCTCTTTTTGGAGAAGAAAATTCAACACTTCTTGGATAGGTTGAAAAGGTCTTTTGGGTTGTCCAATTAAGTCCCCCATCATTTGTTTTTATTATACTACCTAGACCAAAGCTTATCGCTCCAACTGCCCAACCTGTATCCTTATTTATAAATGATACATCATCATATCTTGATGCTGTGGGGGTATTAGTAGCCAACCATGGGCTTTGTGCTTGAATTGAAATAAAATTTAAAAGCAATACAATTCCAAAAAGTACTTTTTTCATTGGTTAATGATTTAAGTTTACGCGGGAATTTTTTGAGCTAATCAAATATAAGAAATTAAATCTTACTTATATCCATATCAAATCCACATTTAAAGTGAACCTTCGGACAATTTTTGAGTCCGTGTAAACCGCAAGGACGGCATTCTAAATTTTTCACCTCAACAATTTTTTGATTATCTGATAATGGTCCGAAACCAAATGCAGGAATAGTAGAACAAAAGAAAACAGTTACAGAAGCATTCATTGCCGAAGCTAAATGCAAAGGGCCGCTATCGTTAACATAATTCATTTGCGCATCTTTAATTAAGGCAGCCGATTCCAACAGACTTAATTCTCCTGCTAAAACTTTAGCATTTGGGTGTTTCAGTTTTGCTTTTAAACTATTACATAATCCCATATCGAATTTTGAACCCAGAATATAAATTGTTGTATCGTTAGGAATGCGGCTACATAAATCAATCCATTTTTGTTCAGGTAATTGTTTGGTTCTCCATACTGATGAAGGAGAAATGCAAACATAGTTTCCGGTTTTATAAACTTTTACTTTTTCAAAATCAGATATTGAAGGGTAGAGTTTTGGTTTAGAAGCAGTTTTATCAGTAATATCTTCAATCAACTCATTATATCTTTCTATTTCATGTCGGCCATCACCTATAACATGTTTAACACGTTTATTAAATAAATACGAAAACAAACCTAATGCATAACCGGTTTTATATTTCGCTTTAGAAAAAGCAGTTATAAATCCTGAGCTTGCGAAACGGTGCAAATTAATAACGGCATCATACTTTGAGGCACGAATTTGTTTAAGGGTAGCGAATAATGAAGAATATTTTTCTTCCTGCTTATCCCAAATTAAAATTGTTTTTAAAAAAGGATGCTCATTATACAAACTTTCATTTCCCTTTCGTACTAATAAACTAATAGAAGCTTCTGGAAAGGAAGAATGTAATTTCTCCAATACAGAACTCGCCAAAATAGCATCGCCGATAAAAGCGGTTTGAATAACGAGAATATTTTTAAAATCTATTTTCAAATTAACAGCAGGAGTTTACTAATTCTACAAATAAAATATAGGTAGTTATTAAGCATACATTATGCAGTAGTTGGTCAAAACCTATCATTACAAAGAAGAGCCGCATATTCTTTTGTTCCCAAAATTTTGAAGTCAACTTTGAAGTGAAAAAATCTACTATGAAATGTAATCCAACATTTATTCCCCACCAAACAAGCCCGACTGATATATCTTTTAATTCAAAGCCAATTATGAAAGCACTTATAAGACTAACCAAACCATAAACACCAACGTGAATACTCAGCCATTTTATGCTTTTACTTTTACCTGTTGCCATTTTTGACGACTGAAAAACAAAATCAGCGAGAAAATGAACAGAAAATATAGTTAAAAGAATTATCATAAATTAATAGTTACCGTTAGCATCAAGCTTTACTACATATAATCTTCCCGTACTCTCATAATCGAAGTAGAATACCTGATCCATTTTACTTGTTAAGCATGTAATAGTAAATGGAGAAATTGGTAATGCTTTATGATATAATTTCATTCCGTATGAATCAAATTTCTCAATAAAACTGGCCCTAGCAAAATAAATATTATTATTGTCATCCATACAAGGTTCCAAATTAATATTCATCTGATCTGAGTAAACATTTGTACTTAATTTATTTGTTCCATTATAGGTTTCAAATAAATAAGTAGTATTAAGGCCATCATAAGAACTAAGGTGAAAGGATGAACTTGCGACATGCGAGTTATTAAGCGGCACCATTTTTTTATTAACGCAATTAGCGGAAACGGGTGATATTTTATTATAATTACTCACATTCAAATCAAAGACAAAAACATCTCTGTCACAAATAACGTTCACGTTCTTTGAAGAAATGCTTAACGCAGGGTTAAAATCTCCGGCATAGGGAGCATAAATCTGATTAACTGTTTTTGAAGATACCTGGTTACCAAAAGCGTCAATCTTAGTTACCGTAAATCCATTTGAATCTAATGGCATCGCGTATGAAGGATAAACACTGGTTGTAAATGTAAAAACCTCAAACGGGGTAAACGTTTTTCTTTCGGCAGTTAAAACATAGATGTTATTATTAGAATCCGCACTCAAACCTCTATTATCATAATAATTCCCGTTCAAGTTTTTCTGCCACTGTAAATTTCCTGCGCCATCATACTTATACAATTTAGAATAATTTGGAAGAGCCACTATCGACTGATCTGTAATAAATTTCGGATTAAAAACATAAGCAAAACTACTCCTGTCACAATTAATTGTGGTTGGACTGAAGTTTTCGCCATAACTAACCCAAGCTTTAACTGTATCTATTCCGCCGCTAACTGTGAAATTATCAGTTGCTGTTAAAACATAAAAATCATCATATTTACCTAAAGCGGAAACATAAACTACTTTTTCTGTTCCATAACTGTAATTTTTTTTCCAGTTAAAATTTGCATCGCAATCCATTTTCACCACCTCAAGAGTTGTTATCCCAGGAGTTGCGACATAAATAGAATTACTTCCGCTTATTGAACTACAAATCTTTGTAGGATTATTTAAAGTTACAGATATGGTATCCAGAAAGCTGCTTCTCCCGCAATTGAGATTACTTGTTTTGGTATTGCTTATAGTTAGAATTTCCGGGTCTTTCTTACAATAAGAAAAAATTAAAACAATGAATAGTAACAAATATGCATTTTTTGACTTTAGCATCTATTAAATATAATAATAAATCAGCTTACACTGCTACGTTATGTTCACGTAAAGCATCGTTTAAAGACGTTTTTAAATCGGTACTCGCTTTACGTTTTCCAATAATTAATGCGCAAGGCACTTGAAATTCACCTGCAGGAAATTTTTTAGTGTATGAACCTGGAATTACCACACTGCGTTCAGGAACATAACCTTTTGTTTCAATTGGTTTTTCTCCCGTAACATCAATTATTTTGGTTGATAAAGTTAAAACTACATTCGCACCTAAAACAGCTTGCTTCCCTACTCTAACCCCTTCCACAACAATGCAACGCGAACCAATAAAACAATCGTCTTCGATTATTACCGGCGCAGCTTGCACAGGTTCTAAAACACCGCCAATACCAACGCCACCACTTAAGTGAACATTTTTTCCAATTTGAGCACAACTTCCAACAGTCGCCCAAGTATCTACCATACTTCCACTATCCACATAAGCGCCAATATTTACATAACTCGGCATCATAATTACACCCGGTGCTAAAAAAGAACCATAACGCGCCACAGCTGGTGGAACAACACGAATACCCAATTTTGCATAATCTTTTTTCAAAGCCATTTTATCGTGGAATTCAAACGGACCCACTTCTATAGTCTCCATTTTACGAATGGGGAAATACATAATAACGGCTTTCTTTACCCAATCATTTACCTTCCAACTGCCATCAGCCAGAGGTTCGGCAACGCGCAATTTTCCCTTGTCTAAAAGTTCAATCACTTCGTTAATGGTGTTTTGTGTGTTTGCTTCTTTAAGTAAATCTCTATTTTGCCAAGCGGCTTCAATTATATTTTGCATAGGTACGCAAGTTACTAAAAATCCATTTTATATTGATAATTTTGGATAATGCGGACTATCCACTTATTACTATTTATTATTTGTATTGGTAAAATCTCTGCCCAGCCATTGGTAATTGCGCATCGTGGAGCCAGCGCTTATAAGCCTGAAAACAGCATTTCTGCTTTTGAAGAGGCCATTAAAATGAAAACGGATTATATTGAAACGGATGTGCATCAAACCAAAGACGGCATTGTGGTTATTATGCACGATTTTTCAGTCAATCGTACCTGCGAAAATTATCCAAAAAACAAAACTGAGATTAAAGATTTAAGTTTTACAGAATTCAGCAATCTTAAAATAAAAAACACAAATGAAAACCCTCCCTCACTCGACTCGGCAATAAAATTCATTAATGGGCGCTGCAAATTACTGATTGAAATTAAAAAAGGTGGCGATTATTACCCAGGTATCGAAAATAATATTTTAGCAATAATTAAAGCTAATAATGCCGAAAATTGGGTGTATATTATTCATTCGTTCGACAAACAAGCTCTCCTTAATTTGCAGAAACAAAAAACGGGCGTCAGACTACAAAAGCTGATTGTTTTCCGATTTCCATTAGCCAGTTTTACCTTCAGTAAAAAGACCGAAAAAGACGATTTTAGCGCCTGGCAAGGGGTAAATGTGTACAGCAAATTTGCCACGAAACGCATTATTAAAAAACTGCATTCTCAGAATAAAACAGTGTTTGTCTGGACCGTAAATAAGCCCCGAAAAATGAAGAAATTAGTGAAAAGAGGGGTTGATGGCATCATTACAAATAGGCCTGATTTGGCCAAATCCATTATTTTAAACAATAAATAAAATTTACTATATTTGCCCCTCAAAATTACGGTTATGTAGCTCAACTGGATAGAGCATCGCACTACGGATGCGAAGGTTTGGGGTTCGACTCCCTACATGACCACAGCACTATGTAAAACCAACAAAAGTTTTTTTGTTGGTTTTACTTTTTCCTTTAGCATCAAGGCTTTCCACCCTTTTTGGTGTAACCAGAAAAAATCTTTTTTTGCTGGTTTTACACTTTTTGTTCCCCCACTGTGCCCCCAAGCTATTTTTCCAAGAAACAAGGCCCCCCCACTTATTTCCAAAATTCTACCAGTTATTAAAAACAATGTTAAAGTTGTAATCTAATTTAATTATTCACGTTTAATATTAAGAAATCATGAGTGCTAAAATTCATTTCTACTTAAGAACAGACAGACCAACAAAAGACGGTTCTGCTCAAATCATTTTGCTTTTCACAATTAGCAGAAAACACCGCTTAAAAATAAGTACCGGTAAATTTATCCCGCTAAAAAATGAATATCGAAAATTATCGCTCTCTCAAGTCCTTCAACTATCAAAGGAAAAAAAGGAAGCGATCTATTGTTGGGATATAGCTAAAGAAAGAGCGATCAAAGGCGTAGGTAATTGGGAAATAATAAATAATTATCTCGATAGCGAAAAAGCCAGAGCAAATAAAATTCTCTTAAAATATGAGTTAATGGATAAGCCAATTACAGTTGATTTATTCAGAAGATCCTTTCTTAAACCTGATGGACACAATAATTTTGAGCAGTATTTCACAGAGGTAATTGAAAAAAGAAAACACCTTCTCGCTCACCAAACCTACAAGAACTATAAAACCACGATTTCAAAAGTCATAAAGTTTAAACCTAATTTATCCCTGTCGGATATTGATTACAAATTTTTGATTGGCTTTGAGAATTATATGCTGAAGCCCATAATAGAAAAAGGATTGGGTAACATTCCAAGCACTATTGAAAAAACCATGAAAATAATCCGTTCCTTACTTTTAATGGCTATTAAAAATGAAGACTTTTTAAAAGAAGCCTATCCTTTTAAAGATTATAAAATAAAGCATGTTGATCCGGTTTTGACGACAAGGGATTATTTAGAACCTGAAGATTTACTTAAAATTGAGGTATTATTATCTCCCGAGAACATACAAAAACTCACCATCGGTGAGGTTAAAGCAACAAAAAGATTTTTGTTCAGTTGCTACACAGGTCTGCGCTTTTCGGATGTGAATATCCTCCATCGAAAACAACATATTTTTGGAAAGTATGTGTTAAATCCAACCAACAATCAAATGGTTTACCGGTTTTATATTGAATTAAGAATGACCAAGACCGATCAGCCAATTTTTATCCCGCTTATTGACAAAGCACTTGAGTTAATTAATGAATCAAAAGACGATTTTATATTTGAAAAAATATCAAATCAAAAAATAAACCAACATCTAAAGGAGATTAACAACAAGGCTAAACTGAACAAAAAACTTTCTTTTCATGTTGCTCGGCATAGCTTCGCTACAATTTGTTTTTTATACGGCATACCAGAAAAGGTCGGTCAAAAACTTCTAGGGCACAAAAACAGAAAGTTCACGGAGGTATATACTCACCTATCCCAAAACAAGCTGTTTTATGAAATGGATAAACTAAACAGGGGA
>JAYTSW010000456.1:0-13225 GCA_043745425.1 Sphingobacteriaceae bacterium
GTCCCTTTATTCATGAATGAAGGAGATTGGGTTAAGGTTGACACCAGAACAGGTGCTTACGTAGAGAGAATTAAGAAATAAACTCTCTTAATTTTTTCATTTTGACCTTAAAATGCGCCAAAATGAAACAGGATTTGACATATTTGTCAAAAACCCGTCGAAGACTATATCCTTTCAATACCCTAAAATACAGTAGTTTAACGTATTTAACAGATAATAACAAGAGACATTGGTAACAATTGCCCGTTTTTTGCGTTCTTTATATAGAATTTAAATAAGAAACGAGGAGTAAAGAAAATGAGAGCTTCAGCCAAAAAAATAGACATCAGCAAACAAGAATATCTTGTAAAATTACGTATCGATAAAAGAACCATCATTATGGTTCGTAACGAGGCGTCTTTAAAGAATTGGAAAGCAAAATACCCAGATGCGGTAGTTGTAATGTAAACTGATTATTAAAACTCGGACATAAACGTTCGGGTTTTTTATTTTAGATTAAAATACTCTACTGCTTGCATAGCAATTTCGTTACCATAAGCTAAAGATGCGGTTGCTGCCGGAGATGGAGAATTAATAACGTGCATAGCGTTACCGTGCTTTTCAATTTTAAAATCATCTAACATTTCACCTTCAGGTCCTAACGCCATTGCGCGAATACCACAACGTGCAGCAACAATATCTTCCATTTGAAGAGTAGGGATGAGCTTACGTAAACGATTTAAGAAATATGTTTTACTAAATGCACCACGATATTCATCCATTCCGAATTTCCAATGCTTACCGAAAAATTTCCATGTGCCTTTAAAGCCAAAAGCAGCAGCAGTATCTTTTAAACTGAATGCAGTTTTACTATAACCTTCACGATCAAAAACAAAAACAGCGTTTGGTCCGCACTCCACACCACCTTTTATCATTCGTGTAAAGTGTACGCCTAAGAATGGGAATTTAGGATTGGGAACAGGGTAAATTAAATTTTTCACTTTACTTCTTCCTACATCCGTTAAATCAAAATAATCTCCACGGAAACCAATAATAGCTGCTTCACTTTTTTGCCCTTCTTTTTTGGATATTCTATCGGCCTGCAGACCTGCGCATGTGATAATAAAATTGCCTTCGAAAGTGGTGTTTTGAGTTTTCACTTCAGTAACATCTCCTTTTTTCTCGAATGATTTTACTTCTTGTCCCGTTAAAACTTTGCTACCATTATTTTTTGCGTGAATTAATTCAACATACTTTCTTGTCACATCAGTATAATCAATAATTCCTGTACAAGGCACCCAGATACCTGAAATGCCTTCACAAAACGGTTCAATTTCCTTTATTTTTTTTGAGTCAATTATTTCAATGCCTTCAACATCATTCGCAATTCCATTATTAAAAACTTTGTTCATGTGAGCTAATTCACTTTCGTGAGTAGCCACAATTATTTTTCCGCAAATATCGTGGGGGATGTTATACTCTTTTACAAACTGAATTAATTCTCTTCTTCCGCTAACACAATTGATGGCTTTATAAGAACCAGGTTTATAATAAATACCTGAGTGAATAACGCCGGAGTTATGACCGGTTTGATGGGCGGCTACTTCTTTTTCTTTTTCTAAAACTAAAATGGTTTTGTTCGGGACTTTAAGTGAAAGTTTGTAAGCAGTTGCTAAACCAACAATCCCACCACCAACTATTATAATATCATATTTATTTGTACTCATAATATCTTTTGCTTCGAGCCATATTCGAACCCTTCAGGGCCACACTGTGTAAATAATGTTTTTCTTTTCTATTAATGTTTGACTCCTTCGGAGTCGTATTTTATTTCGTAGTTAGATTTAACTAAGTTTCTTAATAATATCTTCTAAACTTATTTCTTCCTGCGTACCACTGGTCATATCTTTAAACATGTAGCGTCTGTTTTCCATTTCGTTGCTGCCAATTACACACACAAACGGAATATTCTTTTTATTAGCGTATTCAAACTGTTTAGCTATCTTTTTAGTTACATCAGGATAAACTTCGCAGGAAATATTATTCTTTCTTAATTCATTTGCTAATCCTATGCAATAATCACGATTGATCTCATCAAAATGTGCAAATAATAATTTAGTGCTTGATGTTTTACTTACGTTTTCAGGAAATAAATTTAATTCTTCCATCACATCATAAATCCTATCGATGCCAAATGAAACACCAACACCGCTCATATTTTTTAATCCAAAGATGCCGGTTAAATCATCGTAACGACCACCTCCCAAAATACTTGGAGTGAATGTGCCAGCATTTGCTTTTACTTCAAAAATGGTTCCAGTGTAATAATTCAAACCGCGAGCTAATGTAATATCCAATTCAATAGTGATGTTTTTACCAACTGAATTATTTACTAAATATTCTAATTCATTTAATCCTTCAGTGAATATGGCGCTTTGATTATATTGAGACTTTTTTCGAATTAAATTAAACTTTTCCTGATTTGAAATCTTTTTGATATGCTCATTGCCTTTTAAAGCAAAGACATCAATTAGTTTATCTATTTGTTCGGCAGTGAATTTTTTTGCGATGAGTTCAGATAAAACATCTTCAGCTTTTATTTTATCAATTTTATCAATGATAGTGGCGATTTCTATCATGCGTTCAGGCGCGCCAATTACTTCGGCAATACCTGCTAATATTTTGCGATTATTTATTTTTAGTATAATCGGAACTTTTAATTCAGAAAACGATTTATCCATTAAGGAAATTAAATCCAATTCATTCACTAAAGAATTACTGCCAATAACATCAGCATCACATTGCCAAAACTCGCGGTAACGACCTTTTTGAGGCTTATCAGCACGCCAAACGGGTTGTATTTGATAACGTTTAAACGGAAATGTAATTTCGTTTTGGTGCATTACAACAAAACGTGCAAATGGAACCGTTAAATCGTAACGCAATGCTTTCTCGGTTAGCTCCCCAGAATTATGTGAAGACTCTAACGATTTTTCAAATTCACTGCGTAATTTATCTTTTTCTTTACTCTCGTGAATACGTGAGTTTAAGATTTTAAAAATTAATTGGTCACCTTCATCACCATATTTTCCCGTTAGGGTAGTAATGTTTTCCATTGAAGGGGTTTCCAACGATTGATACCCAAACAACTCGAAGTTCTTTCGGATAACCGAAAAAATAAAATTCCGTTTCTGCATTTCTACAGGTCCGAAATCTCTTGTGCCTCTTGGAATACTTGGTTTCACTATTTAATTCTTAATTCGTTATTCAATTGTTCTACTGTTCAATTGTTCCTTCAAAGTTATAAAATAATAATTACATTCTATTTGGCACTTCAATACCTAATAAACTCATACCGTTTTTAATAATATGTCCGCATTGTTTTGCTAAAGCCAAACGTAATTGCTTTATAGTTTCGTTTTCTTCTTTTAAAATGCTGCAATCGTGGTAAAAACGATTGAAAGTCTTAGTTAATTCGTAAATATAATTCGCGAGGTGTGAAGGATTGTATGTTTTCGCACTTTCTTCCAACACCGAAGGAAATTCGTAAACTAATTTAATTAATTCACGTTCCAATTCATTTAGTTCAATGGAGTTGTTTGCATTAAAAAATCCTGAAACAAGTTCTGGATGACTACCGGACTTTTGAAGAACAGACTGAATTCTTGCGTAAGTATATTGTATAAACGGACCAGTATTACCATTAAAATCAATACTCTCTTTCGGGTCGAACAACATTTTCTTTTTTGCGTCAACCTTCAGCATAAAATATTTTAAAGCACCAGAACCAATGGTTTTGTATAAATGTTTTAATTCCTCATCATTAAAACCTTCAACTTTTCCTAATTCTTTTGTGGTTTGCTCGGCAGTCGAAAACATTTCATCTAATAATTCATCGGCATCTACAACAGTTCCTTCGCGGCTTTTCATTTTACCATCAGGAAGTTCAACCATACCATACGACAAATGATAACATTCTTTCGCCCACACGTAACCTAATTTTTGTAAAATTAAGAAGAGAACTTTAAAATGATATTCCTGCTCGTTACCAACAGTATAAATTAATTGATTTAATTGTGGGAATTCTTTAAAACGTTCAATTGCAGTTCCGATGTCTTGGGTTATGTAAACAGAAGTTCCGTCGGAGCGAAGAACCACTTTTTCATCTAAACCTTCAGCACTTAAATCGATAGCAACACTTCCGTTTTCTTTTTTATAAAATACTTTTTTGTTTAAGCCTTCTTGTACTAATTCTTTTCCTAAAATATAAGTATCGCTTTCGTAATAGGTTTTATTAAAATCAACACCAAGCGTAGAGTAGGTTACGGCAAAACCATCATAAACCCATCCATTCATGGTTTTCCAAAGTTCTTTTACTTCTTTATCATTCGCTTCCCATTTTTGAAGCATGGTTTGTGCTTCTAAAATAAGCGGTGCTTGTTTTTCCGCTTCTTCTTTTGTTTTTCCTTCAGAAATCAATTGAGCAATTTCTTTTTTATAAGCTTTATCAAATTCCACATAATATTTCCCAACTAAATGATCGCCTTTAATTCCTGAACTCTGAGGTGTTTCTCCATTACCAATTTTTTGCCAAGCCAACATACTTTTGCAAATATGAATACCGCGGTCGTTAACCAAATTAACTTTTAGAACGTTATGACCTTGCGTTTTTAAAATGCTAGCAACAGAATATCCTAAAATAATATTACGGATATGTCCGAGATGTAATGGCTTATTTGTATTGGGAGAAGAATATTCCACCATAATGGTTTTTCCACTCGAGCCTTCTTTTTTATAGCCAAAATTTTCAGATTTTGAATCTGAAAAAAATTGCAGCCAAAAATTATTGCTCAAACTAATATTTAAAAACCCTTTCACCACATTAAATTTTGTGATGGTTGGATTATTAGCAATTAAATATTTACCTAACGTATCGCCAACTTGTTCAGGACTTTGTTTAGTAGCTTTAATAAACGGAAAAGTTACTAAAGTAAAATCGCCTTCAAATTCTTTACGAGTTTTTTGTAAAACAACTTCTGCATCCGTTACCATAATAGCATACGATTGCTGAAGCGCTTCCTTTAAACTTTTTATTAAAACCTCGTGTGCTAACATGTTTGCAAATTTAGCAAAAGAGGCGGGTTTATTAGAGTTTTGTTACATAAAAAAGCCCCGAATTTCTTCAGGGCTTTAATGCTTTATTCAAGCGAGTTTTTTAAACGTAACCGTAAATCTTTTTATATGATTTTTTCTTGTAAGTCCATTCTACTTTAAAGCCATATGCGCAATTATTAGGTGCTACAGTAACTACGTTTCCGCTTTGATCAACCGCAAAAGTTGCTTTTAAATCAAATCCTTTACTGTCAACTCTTATATTAACCGCACCTTGTACAGGAGCATACCATCCGCAAGTCCAATTCCAAACTACAGGCGTTGTAACCTGACTGGTAAATGCATCACCATCTCGTGTAGTTCCATAATTTTCGAGATTATTACGACCATTATTAGAACCAATTCCTTCACCCATACAGGTTAAAACACCACCCGGTATTGTATAAGTAAAGCGACGATTAATATTATAAACCGCAGTTCCACCGGTACCATCAAAAGATACATTAAGGTTAGAACCTGTAACTTCAGTTGCTAAACTGGTTTGACCAAGGAAAAATAAATCGAACCAAGTACCACCGGTTTTATTGGTAACCATTTGCGTTCCGTTAAATTCTACACTTTTCCCGTCTGACGCGCGAGTTATTTTATAACTGTTGTAATCAACTTGTAAAACTGCACCTACATTTTTCCATCTAACACCACCAGCATAATTTAAAATGGTAAGTTTTATTGTTCCTGTACGTGTACGGTTATTACAAGTTGTACCATTGTAATTCAATGTTACTTTCCCTATGTATAAACCATTAGTATCAACGGTTAAACCGCAAATATTCCCCAAAACTCCAGCAATGGCGTTTGGTGAACCGCCTCTGCCATGTAATAATGGCTGATCAGATATAGCCTGATTGGCATCGTTCATAGCGTTATCATTTTCGCTTTGCGCCGTACGATTATCAGTAGAAGCTTGGCCGTCTTCGTTTTTAGCAGCGTTTCTTTTTTTACAACTTGTAAATACTAAAGAGCCCGATAATACTATCAGAGCCATGGTGTAAACTAATTTATTTGATTTCATGTTTTGGTTTTTCTTTTTTATTTAAGACTAAATTACTACCTAAAGGTTTAATTAAATTGAGAAATAGTTTCGTAAAATATTGATTGCTATATAGTTAAAATATTTAATGGTAAAAATAGTTTATTTATTTTGTGGAACTAAGTTACAAAATCTATCTATAAAAAAGTTTTTAAAATGCAGGGAATTATACATATATTTGCCTCCCGAATTTAATTATAAAAGAGATAAAATATGTATCTGACGTCAGAAATAAAAAAAGAAGTGTTTAAAAAACACGGTGGAAGTGAAAAAAATACTGGAAGTGCTGAATCGCAAATTGCATTATTCACACACCGAATTGATCATTTAACTGAGCATTTAAAAAAGAATAAAAAAGATTTTGGAACTCAGCGTTCACTATTAAACTTAGTAGGTAAACGTCGTGCTTTATTAGATTACTTAAAGCATACTGAGATTAATCGCTACCGTGCGATTATCAAAACATTAGATATCCGTAAATAATTTACTGGATGACTGTATTAACTGGGGCATTTCGAAAACAATCGGAATGCCTTTGTTTTAGTTGGTAGTTTAGAGTTCCTAGTTGGGAGAAGTGTAAAAAACTAAAATTTTAAACATTAGCTAAATAAAAATCAAAAGTGAGGAGTAAGTATTAATTTATCTCTACTAATTCGAACTAATAACTTTGAACTAAATTAAAAATAAATATAAACCGTCTGGGAAACGCCTGGGCATAAAAACAAAAAGATGCAATTAGGAACAACACACAGTTTTGATATTGGCGATGGCCGTATCGTAACACTGGAAACAGGAAAATTAGCAAAACAAGCAGATGGTGCCGTAGTAGTAAAATTAGGCGACACTATGATTTTAGCAACTATTGTAAGTAACAAAGAAGCTAAAGAAGGTGTAGATTTTTTACCCTTAACAGTAGATTATCAAGAAAAGTATGCTTCATCAGGACGATTCCCTGGAGGATTTTTCAGACGTGAAGCAAAATTATCAGATTATGAAGTATTAATATGCCGTATCGTTGATCGCGCTATCCGTCCTTTATTTCCTGACGATTACCATGCTGATACACAATTGATGTTAAGCTTAATTTCATCTGACAGAAAAACAATGCCAGATGCATTAGTAGGTTTAGCAGCTTCTGCAGCAATTGCAGTTTCTGATATTCCGTTTAACGGACCGATCTCTGAAGTTCGCGTTGGTAAAATAGATGGCAAATTAGTTTTAAATCCGGATATCGATCAATTAGCAATCTCAACTATTGATATGATAGTTGCAGCGTCTGCTAAAGATATAGCAATGGTGGAAGGTGAAATGAGCGAAATTAGTGAAGCAGAAATGTTAGAAGCTATTAAGTTTGGTCACGCCGCTATTAAATTACAGATCAATGGAATTAATGATTTCGCCAAAAAAGTTGGTATAAAACCAAAACGTGAATACAATCACGAAACAAATGACACTGACCTAAAAGCAAAAGTTATTAAAGAAACGTATGATAAAGTTTACGCGGTTGCAAAATCAGCTAATCCAAATAAAAGTGAGCGTAAAGCTAATTTTAAAGCTGTATTAGATGAATTTAAAAAACAATACAGCGCAGAAGATCTAAAAACTTGCGAAGGCTTAATAAATAAATATTATCACGGTGTTGAATACGACGCAGTTCGTCAGGCAACTTTAGATACTAAGATCCGTTTAGATGGACGTAAAACAAATCAGATCCGTCCTATTTGGAGTGAAGTAGGTTATTTACCGTCTGCACACGGTAGCGCTATCTTTACACGTGGCGATACACAATCATTAACAACAGTAACTCTTGGTACACCAAAGGATGCAATGAAGTTAGATGGTGCTTTCTTTATTGGTGAATCACGTTTTATTTTACATTATAATTTCCCCGGATTTAGTACTGGTGAAGCAAAACCAAACCGTGGTGTTAGTCGCCGCGAAGTAGGTCATGGTAATTTAGCTTTACGTGCACTTAAAAAAGTTGTGCCTGTTGATTCTGGTTATACTATTCGTATCGTTTCTGATATTTTAGAAAGTAACGGTTCATCAAGTATGGCAACAGTTTGTGCCGGAACTTTAGCAATGATGGATGCCGGTATTAAAATTGCAAAACCGGTTTCGGGTATTGCGATGGGTTTAATTACCGATGATAAAAATAATTTTGCTATTCTATCTGACATTTTAGGTGATGAAGATCATTTAGGGGATATGGATTTTAAAGTGTGTGGTACTAAAGATGGTATTACTGCTGTACAGATGGATCTTAAAGTAAATGGTTTACCATTTGAAGTAATGGAGCAAGCTTTAAACCAAGCTAAAGAAGGACGTTTACATATTTTAGGTGAGATCTTAAAAACACTTTCAGTTCCAAATTCTGATTACAAAGCACACGCGCCTCGTTTTGCTAAAATTGAAATTCCTGGTGAATTCATTGGAGCAATTATCGGTCCTGGTGGAAAAGTAATTCAAGAAATGCAAAAAGCAACTACTACATCAATTACAATCACTGAGGTTGATAATAAAGGTATTGTTGAGATCTTTGGAGAGAACAAGAGTTTTATTGATGCAGCTATGTTACGTATTAAACAGATTGTAGCTGTTCCTGAAGAAGGAGAGATTTATGATGCTGTTGTTAAGACTATCATGCCTTACGGTGCATTTGTAGAGTTTTTACCTGGTAAAGAAGGTTTACTACACATTAGTGAAGTAGATTGGAAACGCTTAGATACATTAGAAGGTGTATTAAAAGAAGGTGATAAAATACAAGTGAAGTTTATGGGTAACGACCCTAAAACCAAGAAGTATAAATTATCACGCAAGGTATTATTACCAAAACCTGAAAAGGAAGCGGAGGCTAAATAACACTCGTAATTTCAATATTAAATCCTGAAGTCTTCGTACTTCAGGATTTTTTTTGCCCTATTTTTAAAAGTAACTAAATTGTAACTTACATAAATGTAACTTAGTAATTTGTAAGTTACAAAAATGTTACTTATATTTGTGGTATGATGGATAGGGATAAAGCACCGTTTATGTTCGGTAAAATTGCCAGTGGTCCGGATTTTACTAATCGAGAAAAGGAAACTACGCAGCTACTTCAGAACTTTCATGTGGGTATTAATACCATTCTCATATCGCCGCGTCGTTGGGGTAAATCATCTTTGGTAAAAAAAGTAACTGAGCATCCTCGTAATAAGTCGAAAAACATTAAGTATTGTTTTATTGATTTGTTTAATATTCGTACTGAGCAGGAGTTTTATGAAGCTTACGTAAAAGAGTTAATAAAAGTAACATCTACTAAATGGGAAGAACGAGTAGAGCAAGCTAAAAAACTATTCAAAAAAATCATACCTCAATTTAACATTGGCCTTAACCCAGATAAAGAATTTTCGATTGGCTTAGATTGGAAAGAGATTAAAAAAGCCCCTGAAGAAATACTGAACCTTGCTGAAACTATTTGTAAAATCAAAAAAATAAAATTAGTGGTTTGTATAGATGAATTTCAGAACATCGCTTTTTTTGATGATCCTTTAGCTTTTCAGAAAAAATTACGTTCACATTGGCAACACCATAAACAAACTTCATATTGTTTATATGGTAGTAAACGTCATTTGTTAATGGAATTATTCTCGAGTCCATCTAAACCATTTTACAAGTTTGGTGACGTTATTTTTCTTGAAAAAATAAAAGAAAACTATTGGGTTAGTTTTATTAAAAAACGATTCCGTGAAACAGGTAAAAACATTAGTCCCGAGCAAGCGGCATTAATAGCTCAGGCCATGGAAAACCATCCTTATTTTGTTCAGCAATTATCTCAGCAAGTGTGGCTTTTAACTCGTAAAAGTTGTACTAATGAGATAATAAATCGCGCCCTTCAAAATTTATTGGATCACAGTACAATCTTATATCAACGCGAAACGGATAATCTCACTAATTCCCAACTAAATTTTTTAAAAGCGCTGTGTGATAACGTAAAACAATTTAGCTCAGCAGAAAATATTAATACCTATAAATTGGGTACTTCTGCCAACGTTATTCGCATTAAAGAAGCTTTAGAAAATAAAGAAATAATTGATACTGTTGGTCCGCTAGAATTTATAGATCCTCTTTACAAAACTTGGTTAAATAAGGTTTATTTTAAAAACTAATCAAATTTTGTTTCGGCAAATTTAGCAGGATTGAAAATATCCGCATTAAGCTCCTTTGGGAATTTTAAATCGTAATACTTTTCCATTAGTTGTAATTTGCCATCATTCTTAAAAAGTATCTTTTTTGCAACCCAATTCCCGTTTACTTTTTCATAATCATCAAAAATACAATCAGTAGTATGATTATTTTTTTTGTAAATAATCCGACTCATGTATAAACGTTCGACATCAATATAAAATTGAGGAGTTTTATCGTCACCGGGCTGCGCACCTACAACAAATACTTTTCTTCCTTCAAAAACGTCTTCACGCATTTCTTTCAAATTATAACCTAGAGAATCCAAAATATGAGTGGTGCGCTCTGGTTTTAAAAAATAAACATCAAATCCAATTAAAATTAAATCATGAATAAAAGGTTTTGGTTCTTTCGCAACACCATCTTTAAGTCCCCAAACAGTATAATTCGAAAAGATAACGCCCTCCTTACTATCCTTTTTATCAAATTTAATTGCCAATTTCCCAGGAAAACTTCCCACTTCATGCCAGACTTCAGTTTTGATTATAGAATCATTTCTGTAAAAAATAGCATCCTGTGTAAAGCTGAAATACCTGTACCACTTTTTTCCGCCATCATATTTTTTATACATGGCATTTATAACATCGTTTCCGTTACTTATTTTTTGAGAGAATAAAGTTGAGGAAACTAATACAGCTATTGATAATAAAAATAATTTCATGCACTGAAAATACAAAAATGCTTTTTATAGCACTTACCGCAATTGAGGGGATATATTAAGACAACTTTTGCCCTTTGGCAAGCTCAGGATGACACACGTTGCATCTTAACTTAATTTTTGATAGGTCTGCCACCATCTATCTGGAATTTCATTTTTAACAGCCATTTCATAATCCTTATAAGAACAAGGGATAAGTGTATGTCTTTCAAATTTTAAACCTTTATGTGGCGGGTAAGGAATTTCCATCCACCAACGGTCACTTTTTTTGCTTTTATAAAAATTGATTTCATATTTTTCATCCTGTAGAACAACATTGAATCGCAAATACTCTGGATTTGTACGCGAAGGAAAATCGTTTTTACGGTTATAAAAACCATCCATAAAACACCAAATCATTTGAGCAGCTAAATGCGATGTTTTCCCTGAAACATCAAATGCCGGATTAATTTCATAAATACCTAATGAAGTTAATTTATCACTCATACCAGCATAACGCATAATCTGACAAGCTTCCTCGGCATACAAGCCGTTAGGTGATGCATTTGGATTAGCTGGAGCATCAGCATGCTTAATGGAAGTAATATCAAAACTAAGCATATCGGCCTGACGAATAATAGGCTCTGCATCTTCAATTTTATCACGAATTTGCCCCAGACGATAAGAATCAAAATATAATTTAGTCATCATAGCTGTAGAAGCAGGGCTTACCAAATAAGTTTGATAACCGATATTGCTATAATTAAATAAATAATTGGGCTGATGTAAAATAATTTTTCCTAGATAAGAAGTGTTAGTGATATCTGCTTCAGGATTTCCTAAATCGTAAACAGAATCAATCGATGCAATATTTATAGTTTGTTCTAAATCTTTATATCCTAAAAATTGCGCATAGGTTAAATCCTGACTTCCTCCAATAATAACAGGGATAATATTTTTTCTCACCAAAAAATCAACACAGCTTTTAACGGCGAAATAAGTATCATCAACGGTGTGTCCTTCCGTAATATTTCCTAAATCAGCAACTTTCGTTTCAAAACTACCGCTGTATAAACTATATAAAAAATTACGTACTGTATCTGGCGCTAAAGAGCAACCTTCATTATTAGTAGCATTTCTATCTTCACAAACTCCAATTATAGCGATGTCGATATTTTCTAATTCAGGAAAATCTGAATTTTCTTTATACACCGTAAAATCTTTCCCAAGCTGACCTTCTTGTAATTCTTTGTTTTCGTTTACTTGCTCAAAATTAATTGGCGTAAAATAGTGGGCTATATCTGACATTGCTGATTTTGTATTGAATAAAAATACTTCAGTAAAACTTGTTTTAGAGGAAGAAAAATAAAAGTAATTAACACGCTTAAGCTTAAAAGGAGGAAGTAGTTAATATAGAAATGGCACTTATAGAAAAACTTTAGTCTTTATCATAAAAACACTATATATCAATTTGTTATGCATTGTTTTTTGTACATTTACTCAATGGTTCGAAGTAAATATTTATTAGTACTCATTATAGTTAAATTCTCTTGCTCACTTTCTTTTGCTCAATATCAAAGGCAAATTGACTCATTACAAAATTTATTTTCGCAATCAAAGAACGATAGCAGCAAGGTTGATTATTTGAATGATATCGGTGGTTTCAGAATAAAATCTTTGGATTATAATAATGCGCTCGACGATTTACTGGAAGCACAAAGTATGGCTAAAAAGATAAACTATAAAAACGGTTTATCTAATTCATTGCAACGTATTGGTGTTTTATTGATGAATAAGAATAATTATTTGGAAGCCATGGTTTTTTACGAAAAAGCCATTCAGATAAAGTATGAGCTTGGTGATAAAAAAGGAATTGCGGATGTGACTAGTAATATGGGAATTGTGTATTGCGATCAGGGAGATTATCCGAATGCTATCAAAAAATATTTCGAAGCTTTGAAAATAAGAGAAGAGATTAAGGATTACTACGGAACCGGTATTTCGTTGATAGCAATAGCTAATGTTTATTTTTTGCAAAACAATTATAATACGGCACTTGATTATTATTTTAAAGCATTAAAACTAAAAGATATTGAGAAGCAACGTTTCTTTATTTCGCAAGTAAATACAAATATAGGAATGGCTTATTCAAAACTTAAAGAGTATCAAAAAGCTTTGCCTTA
>JAYTSW010000457.1:0-13221 GCA_043745425.1 Sphingobacteriaceae bacterium
GGTAAAATTTATAATAAAATGGGCTTGCTTACAAAGGGTCATGTTTTAGAAGTAGATCGTTCTGTTTTAGTTGGTGAATATATTGGACAAACCGCGCCAAAAGTTAAAAAAGCGATTGAAGATGCTCGCGGCGGAATTTTATTTATAGATGAAGCTTATTCGTTATCCCGTTCAGGTGAGGACAGTAAAGATTTTGGGAAAGAAGTAATTGAAATTTTATTGAAGGAAATGAGTGATGGTCCTGGAGACATAGCCATTATTGTAGCAGGTTATCCTAAAGAGATGGATACATTTATTGAAAGTAACCCTGGATTAAAATCACGTTTCTCAGAATATTTTCATTTCGAAGATTATTTGCCGGAAGAAATGCATCAGATTGCCGTGTTTGCTGCCAACAATAAACAAGTTACCATTGCGCCCGATGCAGACGCTTATTTAAAAGAACAATTGACAGAAGCTTATCGCAAGCGCGATAAATCATTTGGCAATGCGCGTTTTGTTCATGGCTTAATTGAAGAAGCAAAACAAAACATGGGCGTTCGCATTATGAAAGCGGGCAATCTGGAAGCCATCACAAAAGAAGATTTATCCATAATTACATTAGCTGATTTCAAACAAGTGTTCTCGGGTAGCGATAGAAAAAAATTAAACCTCAACGTCAACGAAAAAGATTTACAATTAGCCCTTGCCGAATTAAATGAATTAACCGGCATGGATAATATTAAAAACGATCTTAACGAATTAGTTAAATTGATTAAGTTCTATAACGAAATTGGTAAAGATGTCGTCAATAAATTCTCGCTGCACTCTGTGTTTACAGGAAATCCGGGAACAGGAAAAACAACTTTGGCGCGCACAATTGCTAAAGTGTATAAAGCCTTAGGCTTATTAGAGCGCGGTCATATTGTTGAAGTAGACCGTGAAGGTTTAGTAGCAGGTTATGTTGGACAAACCGCCATAAAAACTCAGGAAAAAATAGAAGCTGCCATGGGCGGAATTTTATTTATTGACGAAGCTTACGCTTTATCAGAAGGTGGCGGACAAGATTTTGGTAAAGAAGCCATCGAGGTTATTTTAAAACGCATGGAAGATCAGCGCGGTAAATTTGGGGTTATTGTTGCGGGTTATCCTGATAACATGCACAAGTTTATTGAAATGAATCCCGGATTAAAATCACGATTTGATAAAACGTTCCAGTTCTACGATTATACAGCCGAGCAATTGTTAGTGATTGCCGATGTATTATTGAGAAAAGAAGGCTTAACCATGGCGCCCGATGCTAAAGAACATTTAAATAAATACTTTATGACCATTTATGAAAAACGTGATAAGTTTTTTGGTAATGCCCGCACGGTTAGACAAACTGTAGGCGAAGTAGTGATGAAACAAAATTTACGTTTAGCGTCTGTACCCGCAGCACAACGTACGCAGGAGGCTTTAGGACAACTTACTCTCGACGACGTGAAACATTTGCATACTGAAGAAGGAAAATCTCAGCAAGGTCTCGGTTTTAGATTTGGCGGAACATCAGCTTAAAAAAATTCAATTATAAAAAAACCCTGAAGATTTATTTCTTCAGGGTTTTTATTTAAAAGCTTTTTATTTGCCTCCACCTTTTTGAATATCTTCCATTTTTTTCTCAGTATATCCTTCTGTTGTTAAAACAAATTTTGAATCAGGAACTTTTTCTGAAGAAACCTCTTTTGCCGACATTTTAATGTTCATTGGTCCTTGCTTAACAGCAAATTCCATTGGCATTCCCTTTAAGCCTTTAAACATTTCTCCACCTTTTCTTCCGCCACCACCTTGCGAAACGTATGGAACTTTTTCTGTGTACCACACATCCGTTTTTATTTCCCCGTCTTTTCCAGTTGATGTTATAATTGCTTTTTTACACTCGTAACCCGCTATTGTTTTTGCTTCGTTAATGTATTCGATTTTTGGGTCTTTGTCTTTTGACGCCTCAGCATTTTTTTCTAATTCAGCTTTGGTGGTACGGGTAAAAAATTTATTTCCCATTTGATCCATTAAAAACAATTGACCATTATCGTCATTTAATATTTTGTAAGAATACATCATACTGTTCATTTCAGTATATGTTTTTTTGTCCTTATAAAATATTTTTGTTTCCATATCACCCATCATGGCCGCTTGTTCAGGCGGTAAGCCTTCCATCGTCATAATATAGGTAACCGAGCCTTCATGTTGCGCAAATGTAAATGCACTGCAAAAAATGGCAACTGCTGTAATTAATTTTTTCATTTTAATTGTTTTGGTTTATAATTTGTTTAGTTCAATTCTTGTGCCAAATTACATTATTTACAGTGTTAAATTATGTAAAATACACGAACGGCTTTAATTACTGAAGACCGTCAAAAAACTTCTTCATTTCTTCCTGACTCACTATTTTAAAATAAGCAGGAACATCAAAACTATTATCGGCTACTTCAGCTTTTTTTACGCTTTTAGCCGTGAACTGCATCTCCAAACCCATTTTACGCAAACGATATTGCATTAACATTCCTTTTACACCGGCATACGGACTTAAAGAATTAACAGCTTCCATACCCATATCCTTTGTATAATAAGCATCAAATACAACTGAAGGGTCGTTAAGATTAGTTACTTTTATTTTAGTACAAGTATATCCTGCAATAACTTTCGTCTCAGTTGTTTCTTCTATTTTTAAAGGGTACGCAGCGTTCTCTTTTTGTATGGCTTTCTCATCCTCAATACAAGCCTGCTTCACATCCATAAATTTTACCATTTGAGTAAGCGTTTTGGTAGATAGATTACAAACAAACATCGTATTGAACATGCCCATTGTGCTCATCTCCATAATGAACTTATCTTTCTTAAATTTTAAGGTTGCTGAGCTTGGTGCAAGGCCAGCCAAGGGATGGTTTTCGTCAACTACTTTCGATTCGTATTCAATAATACCCTCATCAATAACTTTATCTTTACTAAGTTCGCAAAATGTAAAAACTGAAGACATCAGTCCAACAAAAAGGAGTAGAATTATTTTTAGTATTAAGCGCTTGGTAGTCAATGGTAAAACAAAGGCTAAAATAAAAAAATATAAAGCACAAAGCCAAATATATTTTACCCTTTGGGGTCGGAAAATGCCTTTTAATGCATTTAAAACTGTTGAAAGATTTTTTCTATCTCAGATTTGTCTACTATTTTAAAATAAGCAGGTATTTCAAAAATATTATCCGTGACTTCCGCTTTCTTAACACTTTTAGCTGTAAACTGTAATTCAAGTCCCATTTTTTTCAAACGGTATTGCATTAACATTCCTTTTACACCATTATATGGACTAAGGTCATTCACATTTTCAGCGCCCATTTCGGTGGTATAATAGGCTTCATATTTTACGGAAGGATCATCGACCATTGTTACATTTATTTTTTTGCATTTATAGCCGGCAATAACTTTTGTTTCTTTTGATTCTTCCCATTTAATTTTATAACCAAGATTCTCTTTTGTAATATCTTTTTCGGTTTCAATGCAGGCTTGTTTGATGTCTAAAAATTTTACCATTTGGGTAAGTGTTTTGCTGCTTTGATTACAGATAAATATAGTAGTAAACATTCCCATTGTGCTCATTTCTATCAAAAATTTATCGTCTTTAAATTTTAAAGTAGCTGTGCTTGGAATCATTCCTGCCCAAGGATGATTGGGATCAACCGCTGTTACATCAAATTCTATAATGCCTTCGTTTAATATTTTATCGTTAGAAGTACGGCAATAAGAAAATACAAAAGCTATAAACGCCACAAGAATGCAGAGAGCGCTTTTATAAATTATTCCATTTGACTTCATAAATGAGAAAGGGTTAAATTAAGGAATTTATTACACAAAATGATAAAACCATATATACTTTAATTCATAAAAAAAGCCTCCTGTATGGAGGCTTTAAATATTTTTTTAATGTTTTATTTATCTAACAACAACGGTTTTTTCAACCGCTTTTCCTTCTTCTAATTTAATGATACTAATACCAACCATTGATGCGCTTCCAACTGTTCTTAATGCTTTAACATCATAAATAGCAGGTAATTTAAAGGTAAACGATACTCTTCCGCCACCATCTGTAACTCCGGTTGCACGTATATCTGCAGTAATTGTTCCACCAACTGGAGTTTTAACGTTTGCGTATAAATAAACTGTTGCACCACTCATACCAACACCGGTAGAGTCGTTACAAACAATATTAGCAACACAATCGGTATTTTTTTTACACGATGTGATAAATAAAAATCCGACAGCTAAAATTGCTACTGCTACAAAAATTCCTCTTAGTTTCATTTGTTCTAAAAATTTAATACGATATTCGTTATAGCAAATATACTAAATTTAGTTTTAAATGACAAATAGTAAAGCCTTAGTTTTTAGTGTTTTAATGCTCTTTTTAGGGCTAAAAGCTGTGTCTCAGACGCATAGTAAAGAAACTATTTTGATAAGTACAAGTTATGGCAATATTAAAATTAAGTTGTTCGAGGAGACGCCTTTACATAAAAAAAACTTCCTAAAGCTGGTTAAACAAGGCTTCTATGATA
Organism: Sphingobacteriaceae bacterium; assembly: GCA_043745425.1. GTDB lineage: Bacteria > Bacteroidota > Bacteroidia > B-17B0 > Aurantibacillaceae > JAHEYG01. The sequence continues at coordinate 4,563 of JAYTSW010000457.1, forward strand.
GCCTTCTTTTTCATAGGGTAATTAACAGTTTTATGATACAGGGTGGCGACCCAGACAGCAAACGAGCGAATGATACCATATTATTGGGAAACGGCGATGTTGGCTATTGGATTCCGGCAGAATTTAACCCAAAACTTTATCATAAAAAGGGTGTTTTAGCCGCGGCTCGTGAAGGTGATGATATAAATCCAAAAAAAGAATCTTCAGGCTGTCAGTTTTATATAGTGATGGGCAAAAAATATGATTCGTTGGCCTTACAAAAAGCAGAAATACGGGTGAATCGTGAAATAATTATTAAGCTAAATTATTTAATTGGCTTCGGAGGGAAAAGTCCTGCTCTTAAATCCTATTATAACAGACTTTATGCGCAAGGAAAAGAAGATAGCTTGAAAATTGCGACCAAACAATTGACTGATGCAGTAAGTAAAACCGAATATTCTAAAACAAAACATTACACCTGGAGTGCCGAGCAACGAAAAACGTATGCAACACTCGGAGGCACGCCACAATTAGATAATAACTACACTGTCTTTGGTGAAGTGATTGAAGGATTGGAAGTAATTGATAAAATTGCAGGGTCAAAAACAGATAAAAACGATAGGCCGAAGGAAAATATAAGAATGAAAATTACAATTGTAAATTAATCTTTCTTAAAATAAATATTGATATTCAAATAAGCGTGATTTCGGTCGCTGATTATAAAATCGCTTTCATGAATTTTAAAAATTTTAAAGCGATTAGGAACATAATTGGTTGTTTCCTTTTTCAATAAATATTTATGTAAAGTAAGCATACTATCCGCGCAATTTATTTCCACTTTTGCTACAGCTTTTCCGTGATATCCCATTTTACCCTGATGCATAATGTCCCAATCGTAAAACATAATGGTATCGCTTGGATTAAATTTGATTTTGAATTTGTCCAGCTCTTTTTTTTCGTCAGCCGTTAAACTATTAGCTAACCTTAATTCAAAATTTTTATACTTCATTCTATTGGTAATTGCAGTGTCTGTATTAAACAAACGAGTTCGGCCGTTACGATGATCGGTTCCCTTATAACTAACACCTAATTGTTTAATTACATTGCAAGTTAATTGAGAATAATAAGAATTAAAAGAAGAACAAAACACAACTATCAAAAAATATTTCATTCTATTTTTCTATTTTACCCCAAACCCCTAGCGGTAATTTTACGCCACTTTTTGCATTCAAAAATAATTCGCCAACACTTAATTCTGATTTATATTTTGAAGCAAAAGGTTTTAATAAATTTTCAGGAACCATAGCGGAAAACCCGAGTGAATACGCATTTAAAATCAATAAATGTTTTTCAGGATCTAATAGTTGCAACACACCATCCATCATCTCAGCAATATTCTCTTCCAATTGCCATTTTTCTCCATTCGGACCATGACCAAAGGCAGGAGGATCTAAAATTATTCCGTTGTATTTATTCCCACGACGAATTTCTTTTTTCACAAACTTCAAAGCATCATCTATTATCCAACGAATATTGTCTAAACCAGAATTCTGCATGTTTTCATTGGCCCAACTAACCACTTGTTTGATACTATCAACGTGAGTAACATCAGCACCTGCAGCTCGTGCCGCAATAGAAGCTCCGCCTGTGTAGGCAAATAAATTTAAAAATTTTGGTTTGTTAAGCGGTGTTAGAAACTTACAAATCGTCTCCCAATTTACAGCCTGTTCAGGAAAAACACCAACATGTTTAAAAGCAGTTAAGCCTAATCTAAAAACTAAATCACTTTTATTTTGTAAACCATAGGTTATTTCCCATTGATCCGGCATTTGTTTTAATTTTTTCCACTCACCTTGTGAACTCGATTTTGGAATAAATTTTACAGTTGCTTGTTTTTCCCAATCAGAATTTGAAAACACTTTAGGCCAAACCGCCTGAGGCTCGGGTCGGATTGTAATGTACTTTCCAAAACGCTCGAGTTTTTCAAAGTCACCACAATCAATTAATTCGTAATCTTTCCAGTTTTTAGGGCTTAGCAATTCCATAATACAAAGAAAATGAAAAAGTATAACTTACAAAGCCTAATTGTATTAATTAGTAAAGAGAAAATTGTTAATAAATGCCTTTCTAATTCAGGGTTTAGATTTTTAAAAATTATACTTTAGACACAAATTAAATTCATGGCTAAATCTGGTAATTCACCTTTTGTTGCAATAATAACCGTTTTCTTTTTCTGGGGATTTTTAGCCGCATCAAATGGAATTTTTATTCCGTTTTGTAAAACACATTTTAATTTAACCCAATTTCAATCACAATTAATTGATAGCGCATTTTACGGAGCTTATTTTATTGGCTCCCTCCTACTCTATATTTTTTCTTTACAATTAAACAGCGACATTATTAATAAAATTGGCTACAAAAAAGCTATCGTTTATGGTTTGGGAGTTTCTATTTTAGGAGCGCTTTGTATGATTCCTGCTGTTAATTCAGGTTCTTTCGCTTTTATATTAGTGGCATTTTTTATTATTGCATTAGGATTTTCTTTACAACAAACTTCTGCCAATCCTCTTGTTTTAAATATTGGCGACCCTGCTAAAGGCTCACATCGATTAAATTTTGCAGGAAGCGTTAATTCTTTCGGAACTACAATCGGACCCATTTTAGTAAGTTTCGTTTTATTTGGAAAAGCAATCGCTAGCGGGTTAGACAAAGAATCTGCATCTATTACTTCCATAAATATTTTATACATCATATTGGGAATTGCGTTTGCCCTAGCTGCAATCATTTTAAATTTTACACAAATTCCAAAACTTACTATCGAGGAAAGTGACAGCAATATGAAAATTCTGAAGGCGCCGCTATTTTTTATCATCGGTACGCTTCTGTTTCTAATTTCAGTATTTGTTTATTTCGCATTGGATGTTGTTATCACTAATCAAAGTCAGTTTCTGTTTTTGATTTCGTTTGCTTTGTTTCTCGGCGTTCTTACAATTATCCTATTACTTCAATACAAAAAAATCAAAAAAGAAAATCGTCTTGAGACAAAACCATATCCACAAGTTCTATTGGGTATGATTGCGATTTTTGTTTATGTAGGCGTTGAAGTTTCTATTCAAAGTAATTTAGGTTCACTTTTAAAATTACCAGATTTTGGTGGTTTAGATAATTCTGAAATAGGACCATTCATCTCATTGTACTGGGGAAGTTTAATGATTGGACGGTGGACCGGCTCTATCGGTGCTTTCGAAATGAAAAAATCTACTAATATTATTTTAACTGTTATTGTTCCGTTCGTCGCCTTGTGTCTTGTGCTTTACATGAATCACCTAAGTGGTGCCGATGCTTCTAAATTTATGATGTATGCAGTTTGTGTCGCCGTTTTAATTGTTGCTTTTTTTATGGGACAACAAAAACCCGCTCTTACTTTAATTATTTTTGGATTATTAGGAACTGTTGCTATGTTAATTGGCTTATTGACTACAGGACCAATTAGCGTTTATGCTTTTTTAAGCGGCGGATTATTTTGTTCTATCATGTGGCCTTGCATTTTTTCATTGGCGACAGCAGGATTAGGAAAATATACCAGTCAAGCTTCATCATTCTTAATTATGATGATTTTAGGGGGCGCTTTCATTCCACCTATGCAAGGTTTATTGGCAGACAAAACAAATATTCATTTATCGTACATTATTCCTGTATTGTGTTTTGCGTTTTTAGCTTGGTACGCCTTTAAAGTAAAAGGAATTTTAAAAGCAAACGGAATAGATTACGACGCGACAACCGAAACAAGTCACTAAATAAAATGAACGAATTCAAACATAACAGCGAAGAAAATTACATCGAAATAATACAACGTTTGGTAAAATCTATCGTGGTATTACTTGTTATAATTGTAATTCTTTTAGTGTTTTTAGTTTGGGGAGTTCCAACACCTGAAAAAGAAATTCTAAAAAAAGATGCGATACCAAAAACGGAAACGGCAATAGAAAAGCCAAAAATTGATGTTTGGATAGCCCCTGATACAAGTGAAATTAAAAAAGAAAAAAATGCAGCACAAATAATTTATGGTCGCGAATTAATTGCAAATACTTCCTATTATCTCGGCCCCAAAGGAAAAATTGATCAAAGCAGTAACGGCATGAATTGTCAGAATTGTCACTTAGATGCGGGCACAAAACCGTTCGGAAACAATTACAGTGCAGTTGCTTCAACCTATCCTAAATTTCGTGAACGCTCTGGAGGAATTGAAAATATTTACAAACGCGTGAATGATTGTTTTGAAAGAAGTTTAAACGGAAAAGCGCTTGATACTTTAAGCAACGAAATGCAAGCTATTGTTTCATATATAAAATGGTTAGGAAAAAATGTTCCGAAAGGCGAAAAGCCAAAAGGCGCTGGTTTAACTGAACTTGCATTCCTCGACAGGGCCGCTGATTCTGAAAAAGGAAAAATAGTTTATACGTTGAAATGCAAAACCTGCCACATGGAAAATGGTGACGGTAAATTAAACGAAGGCGGACTAACGTACCAATACCCTCCTCTTTGGGGAGATCATAGTTATAATAATGGCGCGGGATTATATCGCCTCTCACGTTTCGCTGGGTACGTAAAATCAAATATGCCTCAAAATACAACGTTTGATTCACCACAATTAACGGACGAAGAAGCCTGGGATGTTGCCGCTTATGTTAATTCGCAACCACGACCAAAAAAAGATTTAAGCAAAGACTGGCCAAAAATTTCAGGCAAACCTGTAGATCATCCTTTCGGGCCATACGCTGATAAGTTTACTGAACAACAACATAAGTACGGACCATTTGCGGCTATTGCCGAGGCAAAAAAGAAAACAAAAAATAAGCCACAGATTTTCGCAAATTAGCGCGGATTATTTGAATTAAATTTTGTAACATAGTATATTAAAAAAACAAACCGTCACTCGTTTATAAATATCATAAAAACATCTGTGATAATCTGTGTAAGTCTGTGGCTTAAAAAAACAATATGAATATTTTAACTCAACCCTGGCCTTGGTACATTGTGGGTCCGCTTATAGGATTAATGGTGCCCTTGTTACTTTTATTAGGAAATAAACCGTTTGGTATTTCATCTTCATTGCGCCATTTTTGCGCGATGTGTATTCCTACCAAAGTAAAATTTTTTCAATACGATTGGAAGGCTGAGAAATGGAATTTAATTTTCGCGTTTGGTATGGTGATAGGTGGATGTATTGCAGGTTATTTTTTTGCCAATCCAAATCCTATCGCTTTATCTGAGTCTGCTGTTGAAAGCATGAATAAACTAGGTGTTAAAGATTATTCCGGATTAGTTCCATCAGAGATTTTCAATTTTTCATCGTTACTTAGCATAAAAGGGTTTCTTTTAATTGTAGTTGGTGGTTTTTTTGTTGGCTTTGGAACGCGTTACGCTGGAGGTTGTACCTCGGGACATTCCATTATGGGGATTTCAAATTTACAATTGCCATCTCTAATTGCAACCTGTTGTTTTTTTGCAGGCGGTTTATTAATGACTTGGCTTATTCTTCCACTTATAATATGAAAAATATAAAATTTTTATTCCTCGGTACAATTTTCGGAATTATTTTAATTAAAGGTGAAGTTATTTCCTGGTTTCGAATTCAGGAAATGTTTCGGTTTCAATCCTTCCACATGTACGGAACAATTTGTTCTGCCATTGCCGTCGGCATGCTTTCTATTTTTCTAATAAAGAAATTTAAAGTAAAAACATTCTCAGGTGAGGAAATTAAAATCGAAGACAAAGAATTTTCTAAAGGAAATATCTTTGGTGGTTTAATGTTTGGTTTAGGCTGGGCTATGACCGGCGCTTGTCCCGGACCGCTATATGCTTTGATTGGAAGCGGTTTGCCCATATTCATTGTAGCTCTCCTCAGTGCAGTATTAGGGACTTATTGCTACGGCTGTATAAAAGATAAATTACCGCACTAATTTATGAACGATAAAAAATGTGATAAACCCAATTGCAATTGTTCGTGTCATCACGAATCGCTTGAAAACGCGAGTGAAAAAAAATTATCACATAATTCTGAAAGAAGAGATTTTTTAAAATATGTCGGGTTAGGCGCTGTTGGATTAGGATTAGGTCCTGCCATTACGTATTGGTTACGTGATGAAGGAAAAATAAATGAAATTGTAAAAAATCCAGCCATAATAAAAGGAAAAGCACAACGCTTTACTATTTTACACACGTCCGATATTCACGGACAGTTAGATGTACATGATGAATTTTTCTGGGAGAACGGAAAACCTGTTTTTAAAAAACGTGGTGGTTTCGCGCATTTAAAAACAATGGTGGACGAACTAAGAAAACAAAATCCACTGAATACTTTATTGGTTGATGGAGGAGACTGTTTTCAAGGCAGCGCTATTGCCTCTTTAACTATGGGAATGGGAATTGTGCCTCTCGCCAATAAATTAAATTACGATTTGGTATTGCCCGGTAATTGGGAAGTTGCATATGGTAAACAAATGCTAATGCATGATATGAATTCATATTCAGCAGCGAAAGTTTGTGCCAATATGTTTCATAACGATGATTTAGATCATGATTTATTATTTCCTCCTTATCAAATATTTAATTTAGGTGGTACACGAATTGGTTTTGTTGGTTATAACGATCCGCTCACTCCCGTTCGTCAATCACCAGCTTATTCAAAAGGAATAAAATTTACAAAACCGGAACGCAACTTAGAAAAGTATGTGAAGATATTACGCGAAGAAAAAAAGTGTAATATGGTTTTTGTTTTATCACACATGGGCCTATCACAACAAGTGCATTTAGCAAATCAAAAATGTTCAGAAGGGGTTGATTATATTTTAGGAGCAGATACGCATGAGCGGGTTCGCGAACCATTACAAGGAAAATTCAGTAAAGTAACTGAACCCGGAGCTTTCGCTTCTTTCGTTGGGAAATTAGATATTGTTATTGAAAACGGAAAAGTAAAAGATGAAGTGTACACTTTAATGGAAGTGGATCCAGAAAAATATGCGGCTGATGAAGATATGACGCGCGCTATTGAAAAAGTAAAACGCCCTTATAAAAAAATATTAAACGAAGTGCTAGGACAAAGCACAACTCCTTTGTTGCGGTATTATATTATCGAAACGCCAATGGATAATTTGATTACCGATGCGGTGATGTGGAAATTTAAAACGGATATTGCTGTTTCAAATGGATTTCGTTTTTGCCCGCCACTGGTTCCTGATCCCATAACAGGGTTCGCTGATATTACTCGTGAATATTTATGGAGCATGTTACCAGTTGATTCAGAAGTAAAAGTGGCCGATGTAAAAGGAAAACAAATTTTAAATTGGCTAGAGAAAGAATTGGAAAATGCATTTTCGAAAGATGCGAGCAAACGTTTCGGCGGATGGTTCGTGAGATTTAATGGGATGAAAGTAACTTTCACTATAGGAAATGAAAAAGGGAAACGTGTACAAGAAATTTGTATTAAAGATCAACCTTTAGAATTAGACAAAACCTACACAATGGTAGCATGTGAACGCGACGGCGATCCTGATAATGTTTTATGCCGGATGTTAAACGTTCACAACCCTGTTAGTCAGGGCATATTTCTACATAGTGTAATTGAAGATTACTTGGCGGAATTTTCTCCTGTATCACCAAAATTAGAAGGGCGCGCTGTCGCAACTGATGCGCCTGATACTTTATTAACGCAGGCCTTAGCAGGAATTAATTATCAATTCAGATAAATGAGAAACTCTTTTTTCGCACTATTGTTTTTTGCATTTGCTATTTCATTTGCCCAGCAAATCACTTTGCCAATTATTCCCCAACCTAATGAAATTAATTTAAAGGAAGGTAACTTTGTTTTATCTCCAAATACAAAAATCGTTTTACGAGGCGCTGATAATTTTACAAATGACATTGCTTGGTTTAACGATTATCTCGAAAAAAATTACGGGTACCGTTTAGAAACTATTCCCAACGAATTAAAAAGCGGCGACTTCATCCAATTTGAATACCCAGATTTTGAAGCAGGATTTAAAGAAAATTACCATTTGGATATTAATAAAGCGCGAATTAAAATTATTGCAGAAGGAAATGGTTCAGGTGCGTTTTACGCTTTACAATCCTTAGTACAATTAATTCCTTCACTGGAAACAAAATCATTGAAGGTAGCTCCAAAAAAATCACTTGACATCCAATGTGTTTATATAAAAGATAATCCTCGTTATGAATGGCGTGGCATGCATTTGGATGTATGCAGACATTTTTTTCCTATATCATTTGTAAAACGTTATCTCGATTTAATTGCCGCTTATAAAATGAATGTTTTTCATTGGCATTTAACCGAAGATCAAGGATGGCGTATTGAAATTAAAAAATATCCAAAACTAACTTCCGTTGGTGCTTGGCGTAGCGGAACAATGGTTGGTTCTTACAAATACAAAAAATACGACACTATCCGTTACGGTGGTTTTTATACACAAGAAGAAATTAAAGATGTTGTTGCTTATGCAATGGCAAGACACATAACCATCGTTCCTGAAATAGAAATGCCTGGACATTCTCTAGCGGCCATCGCTGGGTATTCTTGGTTATCATGTACAGGTAAAAAACAAGAAGTTGCAAAAGGATGGGGCGTTTTTGATGATGTGTATTGCACCAAAGATTCTACGTT
>JAYTSW010000458.1:0-3519 GCA_043745425.1 Sphingobacteriaceae bacterium
GGAATTTTATATGTACGGAAAGAAAAAATAAAACAACCCTGGCCTTTATATGCCGAATTTGGTTTTGCGGATGATGATATTAAAAAACTGAATCATACCGGAACGATACCGGTGGCTACTGATATTGCTTTGAACCACGCCATTGATTACCACAACAGCATTGGAATTAAACGCAAGGAAGAACGTTTGCGCTTTCTGCAAAATTACTGGACCAGTAAATTGCGCGATACCAAAAAAATATATTTCAATACGCCGGTCGATCAAACGCGTTGTTGCGGTATTGCCAATGTTGGTATTGAAGGCATGGCGCCTGCCGATCTGGCTAAAACACTATTGAGTAAATACAAAATATGGACAGTGGCCATTAATTCGGCCGGTGTTAAAGGTATGCGAGTAACCCCGCAATTGTACAGTACCACGCAGGAATTAGATATTTTTGTAAAGGCTTTAAAAGAAATGGCTGCTTAAGAGACTAAAGAGACCTTAGAGACAGAAGAGACAGAAGAGACAAGGTAAGAATAAACACAAGATAAAACCAAACTCACAAGCCTAATGTGAGATTCGTATATTCGTACAAATTAGTAATAAGAAAATAAAATGAACTTACAATACGAGATCCATCCTAAAGAGACCGCCTACTTTGTTGTAAAAATAGTAGCCGCGGTAATTGGTTACTTTTTAATTTACTGGTTAATTAGTCAGGCGCTAAACAGTTTGCAACCCGCTGCTTTTTTGCCTTTGCTTTTTTATATACTGGTCATTATTTTTTATGTATTCTTCAGGTTTGGAATTTTAATTGGATACATAAAAGGAAACTCTATAAAAATTACCAGCAAACAATTTCCTGAGATACATGAGATAGTACAGAAACAATGTTTTTTGCTCGGACTTAAAAAAACGCCCGATGTTTTTATCCTGCAAAGTGGTGGTGTGTTGAATGCCTTTGCCACCAGCTGGTTTGGGGCTAATTATGTTGTGATATATTCGGACATTTTAGAAGAAGCTTACGAAAAGAATATGGAAACCGTTGAGTTTGTTATTGGTCATGAGTTAGGACATATAAAACGCAAACACATTGCTAAAACATTATTTTTATTCCCTTCGTTCATTATTCCGTTTTTAAATGCAGCATACTCCCGCGCCTGCGAGTACACCTGCGATAATATTGGAGCAGCTTTGAGTCCGGTTGGTGTAAAGAACGGCTTAGTTTTATTAGCTTCCGGAAAAAAATTATGGAAGCGCGTGAATGTTGACCGACTTGTAGAACAAGAAACCACTGAAGATAGTTTTTGGTTTTGGTTTGCAGAGAAAGTTTCATCGCATCCACGTTTAACCAAACGTATTTCGCGTTTTAATGTTCCTAAAAAAGTAACGGATACTCCTGTAAAAGAAAAACCAGTTATTAAAGAAGTAAAAACGGATCATCATAGTTATTTGCCGAGGTAAACCATGCCTAAAAAATTAAAACTACAATATAGTTTCAATAAAAATGTTTACGATACATTTTTAGATCTAAGAAAGTTCGGTGAGCTGCATCCTAACATGGTTGCGGTAAATGTGGTTGGTCACCCCGAAATTAATTGTGTAGAGTACGAGATCTTTGAAGAAATAAAATTGCTTGGTTTTATACCCATGAAACCTAAATACAAAGCTAAGGTTGTTGAAGTAGAAAAAGGAAAACACATTCAATATCTATCTCAAGTAAAAGAAAATGTTTTTTTAGCGATCAATTTTACATTTTGGCCAAACGATAACAGTTGGCACGTGATAGAAGATATTGAAATTACAGGCAACGCTATTGTGGCTTCTATATTAATGGATGCCATTAAAAAAGGGCATACACAGATATTTGAGAGTTTGAACTAATATCGCTCCTACGGAGCTTTAAAAACTATGTCTGTTCTTTTGCTATTACTATTTTGCTCCTACGGAGCAATTACTCACTATAAATAAACGAATTTCTGGTTTTTAAGTTTGAGTTGTGCAATTATCCGAAAAATAATTAATTTTGTTTTTCCCCGTAGGGGATAAATACTAATAGCTAATATTATAGTAAGATCCTAAAAGCTCCGTAGGAGCGACATAAAGCTTTAAAAAACCTGTCTGTTCTTTTGCTATTACTATTTTGCTCCTACGGAGCAATTACTCGCTATAAATAACCAATTCTTGGTTTTCAAATTGGGTTGTGCAATTATCCGAAAAATAATTAATTTTGTGTTTTCCCCGTAGGGGATAAATATTAATAGCTAATATTATAGTAAGATCTTATAAAGCTCCATAGGAGCGACATAAAAATGGCGAATACATTTTCTCAAATATATATTCATTGTGTATTTGCAACAAAAGACAGAGACAATCCAATAAGTAAAAAATGGAAAGATGAGCTCTATAAATACATTTGTGGTATTGTAAATAATAGTAATCAAAAAGTATATGCAATTAATGGAATGTCAAACCATATTCATATTTTAATTAGCATTAAACCTAATTGTTTACTATCAGATCTAATAAGAGATATTAAAGCCGGTTCATCGAAATGGGTAAATACAAAAAAGTTTGTAAAGGGTAAATTTCAATGGCAAGAGGGCTTTGGTTCATTTTCTGTTTCACAATCACAATTAGATAAAGTCATCGCTTATATAGATAATCAAGAAACACACCATAAGAAATTATCATTCAAAGAGGAATATTTAGGATTTTTAAAATCATATAACATTCAATATGATGAGAAATATGTTTTTGAATGGGTAGATGATAATATCGCTCCTACGGAGCTTGAATAACCTTGTAAATTCTTTGCTATTACTATTCAGCTCCTATGGAGCTAATTAAAATGAATAAATACTTACGAATTCGGAATGCAATTTAGAACTTTAACTTCCCCGTAGGGGATGAATCTTAATAGTAATTAGATAAAGTAAGTTCTCAAAGCTCCGTAGGAGCGATCTAATTTTCGAGTCTCCATAAAAAAAGCCATCCCTTTTCAGGATGGCTCTAAAATCTTAAATGGCGAGGTAAACTCGCCATCGCGAGCAAAGCCTCGCGACCTTCAACCCAAATTACATTTGAGCATTCAATTTGGCTGCCAAATTTGCCTTAGGCACAGCACCAACTTGTTTGTCTACCACTACTCCATTCTTAAAGAATAAAATAGTAGGAATATTTCTGATACCGAAATTGGTGCTGATGTTCGGATTGTGATCCACATTTACTTTACCAATTACAGCTGTATCTCCGTATTCTTTCGCTAATTCTTCTACGATAGGACCAACCATACGGCAAGGACCACACCATTCTGCCCAAAAATCTACTAATACAGGTTTTGTGCTCTTTAATACTAACTCCTCAAAGTTAGCGTCGTTAATTTCTAGTGCCATTATTTATTTCTCCTTATATTTTTAACCCGTTGGATAACTATCCTACGGGTTTTAGTTAAACTTATCTGTTAGTATCAAATTGTATACCAATCGAAATTGGTGTCGTTTTGTCATCTAATTTACGATTTTTTACGTTTAGTTT
>JAYTSW010000459.1:0-13148 GCA_043745425.1 Sphingobacteriaceae bacterium
GTGTTTACTAATTGAAGACCTAAAGAGTTTGTGTTTTTGAAATCTATATCTTTTGGGAAACCTTTCCCGTTATCCGATACCTCCAAAAATAAGACATTATCCTTAGTGTGCAAATTTATGTAAATAATTCCTTCGTTTGACTCGCTAAAGGCATGTTTTATGGAGTTTGTGACCAATTCGTTAATAATCAGGCCTGCGGGGATAGAAGTATCGAGGTTAAGTATGATTTTTTGAATATTCAACTCCAGCTTTACTTTTTCAATAGAGGCGGCATACGAATGCAAAATATTAGTCGTTAGCGTTGAAATATAATCTGAAAAATTAATGCTTGTAAATGTTTTGTTTTGGTATAACGACTCATGAATATAAGCCATCGTTTTTATTCTGTTCTGACTTTCTTTTAATAAACTTAGCGCATACCTATCCGTTACGTAAGACGATTGAAGGTTAAGTATACTAGATATTACCTGCATATTATTTTTTACACGATGATGCACTTCTTTCAACAGCACTTCTTTTTCCTTTAGAGACTGGGTAATTTTTTCTTCATAGAGTTTATTCTCAGTAATGTCAATTCCCATTCCAGAAACCTCAATAACTACATCGGCATTATTTTTAATCGGATATAAAACATATTGCCTGAATACTTTTGTTCCGTCGAGATTAATACGCTCGGTATTAAATTCCGAAGGTATGCCCGCGAAGGCGCGCTCATATTTTTCATCCCAAAACTCTTGAAATGGTTCGCTTTGGCCATTACAAAGTTTACGAATACTTTTATTTACAACAGGATAAAAACCATAAAGTTTGTGTATGGCGGAGGCATAGTTGTTATTAAATGAAGTTATTTCTTTGTTTTTGTTAATGGTCCAAATTAATTGGCTGCCACTTTCAAAAATTGCTTTTAGTTTTGCTGTTTGTTCTTTAATTTGTTCTTGGTTTTTTATCCGCTCGGTTATATCGTGCGCAATACCTGAAGCTTCAATAATTTTATTTTTATGATAAATAGGATTTAAAAACACATCAAGATAAATTTTATTTCCCTCTTCATCCGTAAACGCAGTTTCAAAATTCAAAGACTCCCCTTTAAACACTTTTGAAAACTGGGCGTCCCACCATCCATTGTATTCAGCATTACTCACAAACGGCGCTTGATTAATGCGCATTCCCTCTTTAGGCTCTGCGCCATACGAACGGGTTATCAGGTCGATATAATTTTTATTAAACGACGTCAATCTATATTCGCTATCAAGGGTCCAAATATAATGTGAGCTTCCATCAAATACCGCATTTAGTTTTGCGGCCTGATTAATAATTTTTTGTTCATTGGCGATTTTGTCAGTAATATCAATTCCCATTCCTGATATCTCTACAACTTTATTATCATTAAAAATCGGGTGTAAATAAACTTGCCTATAAACCTTATTTCCATTTTTATTTGTTCGCTCACTTATAAATTCAACAGCCTCTCCGTTAAACACAGCCTCATATCTTCCGTCCCAAATTTTTTCATATTCAGCTCTTGCCACTTGGTCGTCGGGCTTAATGGTTTTTTTATTTATTTCCGGGCGCTTCCCGTATAAATCAGAAATCGCGTCCGAAAAATTATTATTAAATGAAGTGTATTCGAAATTCCTGTTTAGTGTCCACATGATGTGATTTCCACTTTCAAAAATTGCTTTTATTTTTGATGCTTGTTCAAGATTCTGTTTTTCGAAGCGCTTGTTTTCTGTAATGTCATGTGCTAAACAAGCAATTTCAAACACTTCTTCTTTTTCATTTTTAATCGGACTCAAAAAAACTTCTCTATAAACTTCTTGTCCTTTATCGGTCTTGTCTTTCCTTTCGAAAACAATTTGCTCGCCGGTTAATACTTTTTTATAAAGCGGGTGCCAAATAGCTTTGTTTTCCTTTTTAAACCTTTCGGGAATAAAATCAAAAGCCACTTGTCCTATTTCTGGCCTTATACCATATTTTGTTTTAAATATGTTTAAATAATTTTCATTAAAATACGTTAGTTCAAATTTTTTATTTACGGTCCAAACTAAATGTGAACTACTTTCAAAAATAGCGCTGAGTTTAGCGGCTTGATTTATTAATTGCTTTTCGTTCTCAATTAATTTCTCTTCTATTTTTTTTCGAAGGGCAATCTCCTTAACTAAACCCTTATTATGTTCTTCAGCAAGCTCGGCGCGTAATTTTTCTTTTGCATAAATTTCTTTTGTTGTTACATCCTGCATTAAGGTTAGTGCACAATCGTTTCCATTATACTTTATTGGAACTGATTTTAATTCAATGTTTACAATTTTTCCCTTACCGTCCTTTATTTTATATGGGGTAAAATCTAACTCTTTTCCGCTTAAAACATCTTTCATTCTTTCAAGGGCTCTCTCTCTTTGTTCTGGAATAATGAAGTTAAGGATACGCTTGCCATTAATGCTTTCGGGTGATTTAACCTTTAATATTTTCACCGCTTCTTTATTACACATTTCACATGTGCCGTTACGGTGAATGAAGAAAGCTATTGGAGACTCGTTGAGTAATTCCCGATAATTGCTCCATTTTTGATTTAATTCGTTTTCTTTTTCCTTTAAGTCGCTTATGTTTCGTACAATTCCAAAAACAAATTTTATTTTTCCTTTCTCGTCTTTAATTGGTAAAATATGATCTTCCATCCATATTTCTTTACCGTCTTTGCCAATCATTTTATAAACAACCTTTTTTTGTTTAAGGGTGTTATTTTTTTGTTGGGCCTTCGCTTGTTTTTCGTGTTTCTTTAATTCGTTGTCTTTACCAATAGTTTTTTTACTAATGAAGAAGGGATCTTTATAAAAGTTTTCGACTTTATAGCCTAATACTTTTTCTACAGAAGGGCTGATATATAAATAATGTGGTTTAGGAGCATAAGTAAAAAAATAAATAATATCGTGTGCGTTCTCCGATATAATATTAAACTTTTCGCGTATTTCTTTTAATTCCTGTTCCTGATTTTTTCTTGATGTAATTTCCTGAAGTGTAGTTTGAATTACTTTTTTTCCGTTCAGTTCTATCCGATTTGAGTTGGACTCAAAATGTAAAGTATTACCTTTTAAATTTTTTATTTTGAATTCTAATCGCTCGTGTGGTTTCCCTGTAAGTATTTTTACATTATTAGCTTTAATTACTGTGTGATATTCAGGAAGTAAAAAATCAAATATTGAAATTTTTTCTTTCATAAAATCGCAGGGCTTTTTATTCCCTAAAATTTCATGACCAATATTATTTAAGTAATAAATTTGTTTGTTGTCGAAAATAATAACCGCAACCGGTAAATTATCTAAGGCATCGGTGGATTTATGTTGAAGTATTTTTGATTTACTTTTCACCCTCTTCATCTTTTTTCTTCTTTTTTGTTGCTGAAGAATAATCACGCAAACTTTCTTCGTAAGTGGGGCGAACTTTTATACCTTGAAATTTTGTTTCAATATCATTATCATATGTTACTCTTAAAAAATTATAGCCGTTTTCATCATAGTAATACCACTCTCCTTGCTTCATGCCTCCGGCATAATTACCATAAAACATTTTCTGACCATTTTCAAAATACCAAGTGTGTAGTCCTTCGGGTTCACCGTTTAAAAATTTACCTTCAAAGCGTGGCTTGCCTTTTGGCATATAATAACTTCTCCATACGCTATCCTGTTTATCGTCATTATATTTTCCTATTTCTTTGTATTCAGGCGTTTCATAAACCCAAATACCCTCTTGCATATTGTCAAAATATTCTCCTTTGGTTAAAATTTTTCCATCCTCACCATAATCAGTCATTGGGCCTTCGCGTTTACCATTTACATAAGATTCTTCTCGCATTAAGGCTTCGTTCTCATAATACCATTTCCAAATACCTTTTGGTCTTCCTTTCTTATCATACAATCCTTTTTGTTCTACTTTTCCACTTGGATAATAAAAAATCCATTCACCAATTCTGTTTCCTCCTGCGCATAATCCTTTAGCTCTAAATTCTCCTGTATTATGATATTCTGTCCAGATTCCAATTTTTTGCCTTATACTATCCACGGGTCCGCGTTCAATTACTATTCCTTCATTGTAAGTAATAGCTGAATCGGGAACAGGAACGTTTCTACAAATCCATTTATGAATCCAAATTTCAGTACTGTCATCGCGACGAAACAATAATGAATCACATTGATATTTTTGTTTATAATGATAGTGAGTTCCTACAGCGTAACCATCCGCATAGGGGCCTTCATATTTTAAAGTGCCGTCGTAATAATATTGTTTGAAAATTTCTACAGTGGCTAATTCAGGAGCGTTTTTAATTTCTTTACCAAGACTATATTTATTTATTTTAATTAAACTTTCTTTAGTATCGTATTCTTTTACATATCCATCCAACACATCATCATTATAGCGCGCTTCTTTTTTTACTTTCCCGTCATCATAAAATTCTTTCCAGGTACCTTGTTTTTTTCCATCTTGATCTAATCGATTAATCCTTTCTAATCCTTGTAATACACCTTGCTTATATTTATAAATTGCAATGACGAGGGAGTCCTCGTTAAATTCGTATGAAGTGCCCTCCGGTTTTCCGTTTGTATATGGTAATGTTTGTTTTACTTTTCCTGAACGATAAAAATATTTTGTAACACCTTGTTTAATATCGTTTACAAAAAGTTCTCTTGAAATCATTTTTTGTCCGGTATCAAATACACAAGTATAACCATCTTTTTTTCCCTCTTTGTAAGCAATTGTTTTCGTTATTTTTCCGTTTTCGGAATAAAATTTCCAAATACTATCTAATAAAAAATCTTTACGATTACCTTCAATTTTTAATTTTCCATTTTTATAATAATTTTTCCAATAACCATCCGGTTTACCATCTTTCATTTTTCCTTCAGATGATAAAGCGCCATTATCGTAATAAAATTTATTAAAACCGTTAGGATTCGTTTGTGCCTTTAAAAAAAAGCACAACGAATTTAAAACGACAAAAAAAACAAGAATATGTTTATTTAAAAAGGCCACAATTTATCCTTTAAATATAGGGTTTATAAACCGAATTTCGTCGATAATTCAAGCATCCTAATTATTGGCTTTTTAGCAGCTATAAGAAGGCCTTCATCCATTAAAAGTTCGGGTTGTTCGTATTTTAAAGCTATATATATTTTTTCGAGGGTGTTTAGTTTCATATAAGGGCAATCATTACAAGCACAATTATTATTTGGAGGTGCCGGAATAAACGTTTTTGTTGGACTTGATTTTTGCATTTGATGCAAAATGCCAGTTTCAGTCGCCACAATAAATTCATTACAATTATTTTTTATAGAATAATTTAAAAGTGCAGTTGTACTTCCAATAAAATCAGCTTTTTCTAAAATTATTTCTTCACATTCGGGATGTGCTATTAATTGTGCGTTGGGATGTTGTAATTTTAATTTTACAATTTTCTCTAACGAAAAAATTTCATGTACCATACAAGCACCATCCCACAATACCATGTTACGTCCTGTTTTTTTATTTATATAAGCACCTAAATTTTTATCTGGAGCAAATATAATTTTTTGTTCAGGAGGTAAACTTTCTACAATTTGAACGGCGTTACTACTTGTACAAATAATATCACTTAATGCTTTTATTTCAGCAGTACAATTAATGTAAGTTATAACAATATGATCAGGATGATTTTTTTTGAATTCGGAAAATTTTTGTGGCGGACAAGAATCAGCAAGAGAACATCCTGCTTTTAAATCTGGAATTAAAACTTTTTTTGTGGGATTTAAAATTTTTGCGGTTTCAGCCATGAAGTGAACACCAGCAAATAAAATTATTTTTGCATCTGTTTTTTGTGCTTCCTGAGCTAATCCGAGACTATCACCAATGTAGTTAGCAATATCTTGTATGTCAGCATCTTGATAATAGTGGGCGAGAATAACGGCATTCTTTTTTTGTTGAAGGTACTTGATTTCCTGAAATAGGTCAAGTGACAAATCAATTTTTTTTTCTAAATAACCTTTCTTTAATTCTTTATTATACATATAAATAAATTTATTTAAATAAAATATAATGTATTATTATAGGGTGTTAGTACTGTTAGGATTTAAACGTTTAAAACTTGCATTTTAAGGTTATCATCTTACGCTAACAAGCTATTAACAAAGGTACAATTTTAAAGGGCTGATTATCAAGTAAAATTTTAATCATTAACATTAGTTAATACTAATTAACCATAACAAGTTTTATAAAAAGCAGTAGTTTTTAAGCCTGATAACTGCTAATAAAAATAGAGAACATTTGTAAAATAAGTTTGCAAAACGCCAAACGGGGTTTGCATATAAAGTTTTTAGTATAAACGATAAAATAGATGTGATTAGTTTCTGAACCATTAACAAACATATCAACAGGTAAAAGGCTATCTTTTGTTAATCAAGTAAGGCTTATTTTCAGACACATAACTTATGAGTGTTAATTAACGTGAATTACTAATTACAAACATTGTGTACTTTTGTAATAAATAAAGAGCATAAAAACATGACCATTTCGATAGGTAGCGATCACGCCGGGTTTGGCTTAAAGCAAGATGTTATTAAATATCTTCAAGGTAAAAATATTAAAGTACTTGACAAAGGATGTTATAGCGAAGAGCGAGCCGACTATCCTGATTACGGTCACGCAGTAGCAAATTCTGTTTTAAGTGAGGGGTGTGAATTAGGGATTGTTATTTGCGGTAGCGGTAATGGTATTAATATGAGTGTAAATAAACATAAAGGCATTCGCGGCGCCCTATGCTGGAATCATGAAGTGGCCACCTTAGCGCGACAACATAACGACGCTAATATTATGGCCTTACCCGCAAGATATATTAGTAATGAAGAAGCTTTTGCTTGTGCAGATGCATTTTTAAGCGCTACATTTGAAGGAGGTCGTCACCAAGGACGAGTTGAAAAAATAGAAAATTGCTAAAATAAAAAACAATGATAAAAAAAATTATTTACATTCTGTTTATGGCCATCGCCGTAAACGCATCGGCACAAATTACAGCGCTGGAAGCCAAGGGCGTTACCTTTCCTGAAATATCAGGACAAACATTAGCCGACAAATACATAGAGTTGCCAATAAAAAACGGAAAGAAAACCGTGGTTGGCATTGCTTACAGCAGAGCGGCAGAGGCCGATTTAAAAAAATGGCTGAATCCTATTTACAATACGTTTATGGTGAAAGAGGGTAACACAAAAAATTTCGACGTTGCCGAAATTTACGATGTGAATTTTGTTTTCATTCCTGTAATTGCGGGACTAAAAAATGTAATCGCTGATTTTAAAGCCAGTACCGATAAAGAATTTTGGCCATACATAATGGACACCCAAAAAACCGACATAAAAAAACTACGTGAAACATTAAAAGCAAAAGACGAAAAAATTCCTTACTTCTATGTGCTTGAGGACAGCGGAAAAATTATCGAAGTAGTAAGTGGCGCTTTTAAAGAAGACAAAATGGATAAGCTGGAAGCGGCGGCCGAATGATGAAAATTTTTACACTAATTTTTTGCTGCGTAATTGCATTTGTTGCATTTTGGTATGGAATAAAATTAATTAGGCTTTATTTTAAAGTAAAAAAGTGGGACAGGGCGACGGCAACAATAACCCAAAAATCTGTAGTAAAACGAACGTTAGGAGCGGGATCACGTTCGAGATTTAAACCCAGCGTTGACTACACTTATAAATATAATTTTAAAACCTATAAGGGCAAAAAAGTTTTTATGGTTGAGTTGATTAAAGGCGAACAGGGTTTTTTATATACGGCAGCCGAAAATTTTATAGAAAAAATAAAACCGGAAGAAGAGATTTATGTTAATCCTAAAAATCCTGATGAGGCGGTTATTTATTGTAAAGGAATAGGGCTTTATTTTTTTGTGTTAGTAATGGGGCTGATGAGTCTTTTAATAGGATTTACAAATTTTACAAGCTAAAAAAATTTATTCTAGTCTTTAGTTTTTGGCCACTCTCCGTTTTCGTCGCGGCACATCCAGCTCGTCATTAATAATTTTCCTGTTTTATCATAAATAAAAGCACCCCATCCGTGCGTTTCTCCTTTACACTTTTTTGTGTAATCAAAGTGTTGGTTAAGTTCTCCTGTTGGATAATATTCTTTACAAGAAACATATTCTCCGTTTTTAAGAACGTGCTCCGAACTTAATTTTCCTTCTTTAGTAAACCATTTATAAGTACCATTAAGCATTTTTGCAGAAGTTCCAGGAGCAACTAATGATTCCAACTTCCACCCTTTTTTTCCGCAAGGCCCCATTGGATAAAGGCTAACGTCGTGATCAAAATAGTTATATCTATAATAAATTGCCCTTGTGCTATCTTTTACTTTATCCCAATTCTCATCTAAATAAATTACCCACTTTCCGTGTTTTTTTCCTTTGTCGTCAAGTTGATTTAATTTTTCGGTTTGTGAAAACGTAAAAAGTGAAAAAAATAAAATCGTATTTAGGAAAAATAATTTTTTCATGACTTTTGTTTTTGTATGAAGTTCCGAAGGAATCCCTTCGGGATAAAAATAATCATTCCATTATAGGAAACAAATATTAACCGAATAAAAAACGCTATATTTATCTCTCAAAACAAAACAAATGAAAAATATTTTATTAAGCCTGATGACCTTTTTCGTTTTAGGAACAAGCTATGCACAAAAAGATCCCGCGGTCAAACCAAAACTATATCATCCTGAAGCCGACGCTAAGGCAGACATAAAAGCAGCTGTAGAAAAAGCGGGAAAAGAAGGCAAACATGTTTTATTGCAAATAGGGGGGAATTGGTGTGTTTGGTGTTTGCGTTTTAATGAGAAGGTAACAACAAACGACACGCTAAAAACAGCGCTAGAAAAAAATTATATAGCTTATCATCTTAATTACAGCAAAGAAAACATGAACGAAGATGTTTTGGCGTCTTTGGGATATCCACAACGTTTTGGTTTTCCTGTTTTTGTTATCCTTGATGGAAAGGGAAATCGTTTGCACACGCAAAGCAGCGGTTATTTAGAGTCGGGAAAAGGACACGGTACGCAACAAGTATTGGAATTTTTTAATCAGTGGTCTCCAGCCGCGCTTGACCCTAAGGCTTACGTGAAGAAAGAAGAAGCGAAGAAAAATTAAATTCTTAATGTTTTTTTGAAACAATAATTAGATCAATTGTTGTGCTTCCGTCTGTTTCTGGATAATCTTGTCGCCGCCAATTTAAAGTTTTGAAATTATTTTCTTCTAGCGCTTTAGTTAAATAACCTGCTTCGTGGTAATGCATAAAAATTTCTTCGCCGCTACTACCTTTTTTAAAACCGGACTTACTGTAATCGTCTTCCATAGTGCTTAAATAAAACACACCGTCAGGATTTAGTAATATTGAAGCATCAACAATTAATTGTATAACCTCTTCTTTGGAGAGATAAGGCAAACAAAAACCGCACATTATTGCGTCGTAAGTTTTATTAAGAGAATTAATTTCCCTGCAATCCATTACTTTAAATTCCGCGCTTGGATTATTTTGTTTAGAAAGCTCAATCATATTTGGCGCTAAATCAATACCAAAAATTTTTAAATCACTGCGCTTGTTCAATAAATACTTTGTAATGTTACCAGGGCCACAAGCTAATTCTAAAACAGAGGCGTTTTGCTTTTTAATGGCACTACAAAATATATCAAGGGAGTCGCCATAAGCATCCACATTCATAAATTTTTTTTGGTATTCGGTGGCGTACTTATTAAATATATCGGCAGCTATTTTTGTTTTATCCATATTGTTGAAAAGGGGCGAGGCTAACTTGCCTATAGTCAAATGTAGTTATTTTATAACAAAGCATAAAAATAAAACAACAGCCAAAGCCTTTAAAAGCCGTTTTATCAAATTGTTTATTTACGGCAATAAAATAAGGCTTGTCTTTTTAAGGAAGCGCTGCGATTTTTTATCGATAATTTTGAAAGAAGGCTAGGTCTAATATTTTAGACACTGTTTTTGTTATTCAAAATTTCTCGAAGCCGCACTCTTTATAACTTCAAATCGCTTTTTATACTTTAAAAAGTAACGCTCAAAATAAGTATAAGATAAATAAGAAAGTAAAATGGTTGTTGAAATAACTGTCAAATACACCAATGTATATTTCAGGGGCGCATAAAGTTCGAAGCCAAATAATAATTTTGAAAAAAGAAATATTACTAGAGGGTGCATTACGTATATACCATAGGATATTTTCCCTAAAAAATCCATAATACCTACATCAAGATTTATTAGACGGTTTTTAATTTTTATTTGCCCGATAATGAGACATAATGCAACTACTGAAATTATTTCGTTATCAAGAACCGAGGCTATGTGATATTTATTTATAGCAATTAAAAACAAAATAACCCAACAAAACACTTGTGTGATTTTATTATCAGTGAAACGTAAAAACAACACATTCTCTTTTTTATATAATAGAGCTCCAAGCCCGCCGATCATCATGCAATGAAAACGCGAAACATGAATAATTGTTTCTAATAAAGAATTTGGCCACGCCAGATGAAGAATTATTTTAAGTCCAACTAGTCCAAAAATTAAAACAAGAATTACACAGCCCAAAGATTTAAATTTTTTATTTATCCACGGCCAAAATAAATAAAATTGCTCTTCTACGCCCAACGACCAATAGTGCGCTAAAAAGGGAAGCTCGGTCCCCATAATGAAGGGAACATTAGCCGCATAAAACACATACTGTGAAAGCGCTTTTGTATTTAATTCAAGACCAAGAAACAGAATAGTAACTACTGTTATTATCAGGTACAAATAATAAAGAGGCCAAATACGAAGAATTCTTCGGAAGTAAAACTTAACGACATTAATGGGCTGGAAATTTTTTTCTGCCTGAAGTAAGTAAGTAATTAAAAAACCACTTAAAACAAAAAACACACTTACGCCATAACCGGCCAAATCGAGCCCCCTTGAATTAAGGCTTGGCAGATTAAACGCACTTAAATTAAAAGTAATGTGTGATACGACTACTGCAATTGCTGCAATTGCCCTTAATCCGTTCAGCCCGGGAAAGTATATGATTTTATTTTCCATTAATAATTAAAGGCCAAGTATTTTTTATTAATCTGTTTGTATTCTGTAAGCTAAATTAAACGTAAGCCCCCAAGCGTCTTTCGGTAAAGAAAATACTATTAGACGATTAGTTGGCGCTTTCGTTTCAACCTTATTTATAATAAACTACATACAGCGTCGTGTGCACATGTTTTTTCATTTTATATATTAGTTCAGTTGAAACAATCTTTGCCCCCAAATCGTTTAAATGGGTTAAATCATGCATCTTTTGTGGGTTTTTACTAAGACGAATAGTGTCAATTTCGCAGAAGCCCACTTGTTTTAAAAGTTCTTGTTTAAATGCGGTTGTTTTACTTTTCAGCGCTGATTTATTTTCAACCATTTCTAAAATTGGATGATACGGAAACTCAATGAAAGAAATTTTGCAATTCTTTTTTTGAAGGTTTTCAATTCCTTTTAAATAAAGATTTTGTTTACTTCTTAAATAATCTTTAGGCGTAAGATAAATTTTTTTGAATAGTGAAATAGATTCGGCAAAAATTATTTTATGGGAATATGGAAACAACGGTACGCTTGTAACAAAATTTTCTGCAGGCCGCTTATTTTTATTTATTATTTCTAATAGCTCTGTGAAAGTATAACCTTCATTATATAACCAAAGCAGTGCGTTTAAATTAATGCCGGAAAGATTCCTGTCAAGATTTTTCGGGCGTAATTGTGTGAGCTTAGAAATAGCTATTAGAACGGTTGAGTTTTTTGGTACAGCTTCTGTAAAGACAAGAAAATCATAAACCCCAGACCCTGGTTTTGCAGATGAAAAAACATTCTTTTCTCCGAGGTCGGTCATAATTTTTAAATCTAAACCCCAATAAGTCATAGAGTCTCCCCAAATAAAAACGGAGTCGTTGCGTTTATGATTATTGTAATAATCGATAGAAATATATATTAAAACATATATTATTAGGAAGGAAAATAAAAACAATACAACTCTTTTAATAAATGAAATCATATTTTAGAATTGAAAGTAAATAAAAGGTTCGGGCTTGGCGCCAAACCAAAAAACACTAAACATAATTAAATAATAAAAAAAATATCTAACAGGCTTGCTAAAATTTAAGCATAGTTGAGAAACCGGATCCTGCCCTTTTCTCCCAAACCATTCTATTAAAATAAAAACAATAATCAGTATTGATGTTGTTCCCGCCCTGCCTCTATTTGAAAATTCTGGTTCTGAAAAAAAAGAAGAAGAAAAAATTTCAGAAATGTAACTCAATGCATTGCCAATAGAACTTGCCCTAAAAAAAATCCAGGCAAACACAGTCATAGCAAAAGTGAGAAACATTAAAAAAAAATCTTTAACACGTAATTTCTGATTTAAACCAACGATATCTATATTGTTTCTGTTTTTTTCAGTTAGCAGAAGTGGTAAAAAAAACAAAGCGTTTATTAAACCCCAGGCAACAAATGTCCAATTAGCGCCATGCCACAAACCGCTTAGAATAAAAATAAGAAAAATATTTCTTGTTTTTATTAGAGTAGTGCCTTTGCTGCCGCCCAATGGTATGTAAACATAATCCCTAAACCAACCGGAAAGTGAAATATGCCATCGTCTCCAGAACTCAGCAATATCTCTGGAAAAATATGGAAAAGCAAAGTTTCTCAATAGCTCTATGCCAAATAATCTCGCCGTTCCTATTGCAATATCGGAGTATCCAGAGAAGTCACAATAAATTTGAAAGGCAAAAAAAACAGCGCCTAACGCAAGTGCGCTTCCCGAATAATGAGAAGAGTTATTAAAAAAAGCATTGGAAAACTCGGCACAATTATCTGCGATAACAACTTTTTTAAACAAGCCCCATAAAATTTGTCTTAAGCCGTCAGAAGCTTTTAAAATATTAAATTCTCTTTTTGCTATAATTTGAGGCAATAAATGAGTTGCCCTTTCTATTGGACCCGCAACAAGTAGTGGAAAAAAACTAACGAAAACGGAGTAATTAATGAAATTTTTTTCAGGGACAATTTTTTTATTATAGATGTCAATAACATAGGATAAACCATGAAAAGTATAAAAGG
>JAYTSW010000460.1:0-3505 GCA_043745425.1 Sphingobacteriaceae bacterium
TCATGCTCCAAAACTAAGCTAAAAATACGGCTTTCACCAAAATTGACGAAGAACCAGTTTGCTCCGCCACAGGTGGCTCAATTTAGTCCGCATTTCTCAGCCGAGATTGACCGCATGGTTTATGATTTGTACGAATTAACGGAAGAAGAAATTTTGATTGTGGAAGGGAAATAAAAGTTTTTGGAACATTTGGGCGGAAATATCAAACAAAAAAGCAAGCCTTTGGAGCTTGCTTTTGACTATAAAATCTGGTAGTTTTTGCGTTCTATCTGGAAGAATCCTTAATTTTCTGGATAATGCTTTTAACTTTCTTGATAGGCATTTTAAAGGCTTTTGCTATGGTATCAGCATTTAGACCTTCTTCTAACAAACCCTTGATGTGTTCAAGCGTTGTTTCTTCTCTGATTTCGTCTGCAATCGTCATGGCAATATTATTTACATTGGTTGAAACTTGTGTAAAGATAGGCGATAATTTATTTCTTGTCAAGCTAATATCTTTTTGAATATACCGCAGAGAAGTTTGAATAAAATCATCCTGAGCGGCATTATCCAACGCATTGAGCCGATTGACTAAGAACGGCTGCAATTTCATAAAATCATCGACAGAATCCCGACTGTGTTTCATTAACATAGCCGTTAAACTAAATAAATCATTTTTAAAATTCTCAATTTGATGGTCTTGGACTTCACTCAAATCAAACAGCAGATAATCAAATTGAGGAATAAAAGCGTGTAAACTTAGGTGAGGATTGCCAAAATAAGCGAGCATAGACGTTTTTTGCCATTTTGTTTTTCCATTATAAATCACGATAGAGATAACTACGGAAAGGTCTTTATGCTGTTTTTGTTCTTCGTACCAAATATTGTTCATGTAACGAATCAACTGTAAATGAGGGTATTTCTCAGGATAAGATTTATGTTCAAATAAAACCGATACCAAGGCATCTTGTCCAGCATATTCAGTTCGATAAACAACATCTGCCAAATGTTCTTTTAGCAAAGCATCGGTAAAGGAAGAGTTTACCACCTGCATTTTGGGGATATTGATTTTATTACGAATATCGAACGGAAATGTTTCTTCGATAAAACTTTGGGCAACCTCCAAGCGAGAGAATGTTTCCTTAAAAAATTTGTCGTGGACTTTTCGTTTATTTTGGCTCATGGGCAAAGGGAATATTTTCCTAAAATTACACAAAACGAATTTAATTATACTCCTAACCTGATTGAATAGAGAGGTTTGATTACATTTTTTGAGCGATAAAATCATAATCGTTACAATACAAATTCAGCCCTGATTTGCCCCCCACGTCATTGCTACATAGAGAAGAATATACCCAGAAAATTTAATCAGTGTTATTTGGTAATATTAATAATATTAATAACATTTGTAACATAAATAACATAAGTAACACTATCGTATGAGTCAGATAATAGCAATTAGTAATCATAAAGGAGGAGTAGGCAAGACCACTTCTACTGTAAACATTGGTGCAGGTATAGCCATGAGAGGGAAAAAGGTTCTATTAATAGACCTTGACCCACAGGCAAACTTAACGCAATGTCTTGGAATAACAGACCCCGAAGAAACCATTTACGGAGCTTTGCGAGGTGAGTACGATATGCCCATAGTAAAGGTAAACGAAAATCTTTTTGTAACACCTTCAACATTGGATTTAGCAAGTGTTGAAATGGAGCTTTCAACCAAAATAGCCCGTGAAGTCATCCTGAAAAAAATGATTGAGAAAGTATCGAATAACTTTGATTTCATTTTTATTGATTGCCCCCCATCGTTGGGACTAATTACTGTTAATGCTTTTGCGGCAGCCAATGAAATTTTTATTCCGTTACAAGCTCAGTTTTTGGCTTTACATGGATTAGATAAGCTGACGGATATTATCGCTTTGGTAAAGGAGAATTTGAATACTGAATTAAAAGTAGGGGGAGTTTTTATCACTCAATACGATAGTAGAAAAATACTTAACCGAGATATTGCCGAATCTGTGAGTAATTATTTCAATGGCAATATTTTCAAAACATTTATTAGAGATAACGTTGCTCTTGCAGAAGCTCCCATTCATGGAATTGATATATTTAGATATGACCCTAAAAGTAATGGAGCGAAAGATTATGACAGCTTAATTAATGAGTTCTTGAATTAGTATTACTTAGTAACACTAATAATACTAATAACATAAATAATAACAATAACACTAATAATATGGCTAAGAAAGATTTTAAAAGCTCTATTAATCAAACAAATATTCCTGCAAAATCAGGAATTAAAGGGCTTTTTTCGCCCTCAGAGGAAAGAATAAAAGAAGAGGTAGTAACATTAGAAACATCAGTAACACTATCTAAAAATCAAGATTTAGAGGTTAGACAGACGTTTATTGTTAAAAATGAACACTTGGAGAAGCTAAAAGATTTCGTACATTACAAACGGCAGCAAGGCTATTCATTTTATACGCAGAAGGAGGGACTAAATGATGCGTTTGAGGTATTCTTTGCTTCATTAGGAGAGATACCTAATCGTCCTGATTTCATAAAAGAAGCTGAGGTACAAAGAGCAAATAGGATAAAAAAGAGCCTATAAAACACTTTTCATAAGTTAAAAAACACTAATGATTTCATTAGTGTTTTTTAACTTATGCTTATTTTTTTTTAGATTGAACGATACCAAATTCAATTAAAAGGAGTCCTGAAGGACTTGTTTTGATATTTTTACGTCCAGTCTTATAGTCATACCACCATTTAAAGAATTCATCTTTGCGATTAAGTATCTGATTAACGATGTCGGATTTGATTATTCCTATGCTGGCTAAGTTTGATACGATGGTTTGCCCTCTTATGTCGTCTTCGCTAAGTTCAAAAGGAATAGCCAACTGAGAAGTTTTTTGAATATCTATAAAAAATCGAATTTTCTTAAAAGACCTTCCATCCTTTGCTAATTCGTACCGTATTTTTAAGTCTGTACTTTCGTTGATTTGTTTAACTGCGATGTCTAAAACCTTTTCTTTAAGCTGACTAAATTGTTTGAATTGTTCGGCTTCTTTTCCTGCGGGGTCTTTGAGTTTAAGCATCATTTTTAACTCGTCAAGGTCGTAATAACCCGTTTGCCCAACGTCTTTCCATTGAGAGCAAATGGTGTAAATTCTTTTGGCGTACTTACTTGAAATCTTTAAAGCTGAATACAGTTCAAAAGAAGTAAAATTAGCCTTTAAATCAAAGAAATAGGGTCTTATTGACTCGGAGAGCCTTATATCTACGCATCCCATACCCTTCATATATTCAACGTGTTGGAACATCCATATCTGTTTGTATGATTTATCAGTTTCTACTTCAAACATCTTAGAACCCATATTTTCAGTGGCTTCTCTCAATTGTTGATAATTCCATTTACGTCCAGTAATGTTTTCTATATCTCTAACGTGTAACTTGTAAATAGTTTCGTGAGTGTCATAAGGTCTCAAAAGTGAGAGCATATAAAACATAATGTCTATTTGAC
>JAYTSW010000461.1:0-13043 GCA_043745425.1 Sphingobacteriaceae bacterium
CCGTTTGGAAGTAACGTTGTTGGTTTATCTGCTGCTTCGTGGCGTTATTTTGGAAGAAGTGAATTTAAATTAAGTTGGGCAGAGAGTGCTTTGTTAGCGGTACTTCCTAATTCGCCATCTTTAATTTATCCCGGTAAGAATCACGATAGATTATTGAAGAAAAGAAATACATTACTCAAAAAACTTTGTGATAAAAAAATAATTGATGAAGATACTTACAAATTGTCTTTAGAAGAACCTTTGCCAGATAAACCATATCCTGTTCCCCAATTAGCCAATCATTTATTAGACCGTTGTATTAAAGAAAGAGGAGTTGCGAAAATATATAGATCAACAATTGTAAAAAATTTGCAAATACAAGCGGCAGAGCAATTAAATAAGCATAGTAAAAATTTATCCGCTAATCAAATTCATAATGCTTGTGTATTGGTTACAGAAACCGAGACAGGAAATGTTTTGGCTTACGTTGGTAATTCTTATTCCGAAAAAAATGAGCATGAAAATTATGTGGATGTAATAAACGCGCCAAGAAGTACAGGCAGTATTTTAAAACCATTTCTGTACGCTTTTATGCTGAATGAAAATAAAATCCTACCTGCTTCTTTATTGGAAGATGTACCAACGCAAATCGGTTCTTACGGACCAAAGAATTTCAATTTAACTTACGATGGTTTGGTTCCGGCAAATCAAGCCATTGCCCGTTCTTTAAATGTTCCCGCTGTAAAAATGTTATTGGAATATGGAACAGCGAAATTTCATTACCGTTTAAAACAAATTGGTTTCAAAAACTTTAATAAACCTACGGCGCATTATGGTTTGTCGTTGATATTGGGAGGAGGAGAAGCAACGCTTTGGGATATTACTTCGGCTTATTCTTCTATGGGAAGAAGTTTATTATCCTATTCCAATTCAAGAAATAAATATGCGCCGAATAATTATCGTCCCTTAAATTATTTGAGAGATGAAATTTCCCCAAAGAAAACCGCAACACAAAAAGAAGATGTTTTAAAAGCGTCAAGCATTTGGTTTGCATTTAATGCGATGACAGAATTAATTCGTCCACAAGATTATGTGGGTTGGATGCAATTTTTATCACGCACAAAAATCGCTTGGAAAACAGGAACGAGTTACGGATTCAGAGATGCCTGGGCTGTTGGCTTAAATGCAAAATACACTGTCGCTGTTTGGGTAGGAAATGCGGACGGAGAAGGTCGTCCTGAATTAACTGGGACAGGAGCTGCTGCACCATTGATGTTTTCTGTTTTTAATTTACTGAGTGAGAAAAAATGGTTTTCAAAACCGACAGCTGACCTGATCTCACTGAAAGTTTGTAAAGCGAGCGGATATAAAGCATCGGATGTTTGTCCGGATATAAGTTCTCAATTAGTACCGAGTGGCAGTGAAAAGACAATGGTTTGTCCGTACCATAAAATAATTCACCTCGATGAAACGGGGAAATACAGAGTAAACAGTAATTGTTATTCGGTCAATAAAATGAAACACGTTCCTTGGTTTGTGGTTTCACCAACGCAGGAATATTTTTATAAGCAACATAGTTTATTTTACAAACCGTTGCCTGATTATTTACCGGAGTGCGCTAGCGAATTAAATATTCATCAACTCGAAATTATTTATCCGAGAGAAGGATTTAAAATTTATGTTCCCGTTAACGAAAGCGGCGAAAAAGGAAAATGTATTTTAAAAGCCACTCATAAAAACAATAATGCTATTTTATTCTGGCAATTAGATGATGTGTTTGTAGGTACCACTCAAAAATTTCATCAGATATCTGTTTTGCCTGATCCAGGGAAGCATACGCTTTCTATTACAGATAATGAAGGAGAAACAACGCAGGTGAAGTTTGAGGTGATAGGTAAATAGATTTTTTTCGTACGTTACTTTTTTCCTTGATGAAAAAAGTAACCAAAAAAATCAAGAAAATCCGATTCCCCGCGCAAGGCTACGCCCCTAGCACGGATTTTCAGGCCTGCGCTCGTTCTTCCACAACAACCTTTCTTTAAATAAAGAAACTCCCGAATGGAGGACGCATTGAATTGTACAGGGAAAGTAGTTTGAAGTTAAAAGATTATCGGAGGGTTGATTCCTGTTAGTGATAACGGTGAGGCTGAAGCAAGTTTTGTATTTGAGCATCTACGTTTCAGCCTCATCCGTGGTTTTGTGCCTTGCCTCTTGCACAAAAATCACCTTCAGGAATCAAGAGTTTTTTGGTTACTTTTTTGCGGAAAAAAAGTAACAGAAGATTATAAGAGTATGAAAGCCCTCAATAGGGCAGAGCGTTGGAAAGAAAAATAAAACTGAAAGATTAATTCATAATCAACTCTGGTAAACCATGCGGAGCAGTATCATAAAAAGCTAATTCATGAATAGTTGTTTTTACATCTTTAATAATCGGGAATCCGCTTAAAATATCCATTACTTCTTGTTCAGTTTTTGCATCAATAAAAGCCCAAACATTATGACGTTCCATATCTAATGAATAAGAGCGAATAATATTTTTATCCATTAATTCATTTATAAGCGTGCGGTGCTTTGGTATAAGCGCCATGAATTTAGGGGTGAAAATTTCAGGTAATGTTAAGTGTACTAAATAGGTATTCTTCATAAGCTCAATAATAAGAGTAACAACAGTACAAATATCTGCAAAAAAAGGTTTTAGGTTTGTTAAAATAGACCAAATCGCCAAAAACAGCGATTTATTTCTCGTACGCACCAGCATCAGGTAAACCATCACCAGGAGCTCGACTTTTCATCCCTGTAATATCTATTGGAAATAGAGCGGCATCGGTAGTAGTAGTTGCATTATTAGGTAAATTCTGAGCACTTGAACCGCCACCTAAATCAAATTTATATGTAGCGGGGTCATTAAATGCAGTATTGGTTCCGTTTGGATTACAATTTATGAAAACAGTTGGATTAGAAGATAAATTAGAAGTTGTTCTTATGAACGAGTAAGAGAATTTATGTTTAGGTGTAAAAGTAGCAGTAGTTACTATATCTAATTCTAATTCATTTACTCTGTTACCGTCAATAATACAATTTCCGAAATAACAAGTATCCAATGGTATTTGTTGCGAGCCGCTATGATTATCAATATGAACACATGGTGTACTTCTCGAATCTTTGGTCCAAAAATTAGCAAATGTACTATGTATAAATGTGCAATTTCCACCGGCTACCATTGCCAAACAATATTCTTTACAATTTGAAATTAAATTATTTCCACCATAAACATTAAAAGCAAGATTATACATGCCCCACTTTTTCATGTTCTGAATTTTTGTGTTTGTTATTTTTAAACGGCGTGGTTCACTAAAATTTGGAAATAATAATTCGGTTTGCACACCAATAAAACCATTTTTAATAATGGCGTAATTAATGGAATTGTTTACGCTTCCTTCGTTAATCCAAATTCTATCCCATTGTCCGGGCTCATCTTGCATATAAGGTTCTAATCTGTCGCCTTGAAAAACAACTTCACTTCCTAAATTACCATTCACTTTTAAAGTTCCGTAACGATACACCCATAAACCTGCGTTCTGATGAAAATGAACTTTTACACCTGCGTTAATTATTAAAGTTTGACTGGAATCGACAACCAACCACCCATAAATAACGTGCGGCTTATCATTTATCCATGTAACAGTTGTATTGGTCCCTGGAGCAATAAGTGTATAAGGTAAATAACCACCGTTTGCAAATTTTAAAGCAGTAGTTGGTTTGTGATAGTACGCATCTTGTCCCCATGCTTCCAGATAAATGGTTTGCGTATTTCCATTCACTACAAAATTTATCGCATCGCTGATGACGAGCGGACTATTATAACTAAGTGGATTAACAAAAACCTGAATAAAAATAAAAACGCTATCGTGTGCTGCAATTTCAATATCTGTAAAAGAGCGACCAGGAGAACCGTCAACGTTTAAAAAGAATGGAGAAGAAGAACCACCTTGCACATCAATCGAAGAAATATTAATACGTTGGTTGTTATTATTTCTTACGCGAATCTGACGGGTAGTGGAGCCTGCCTGCGTAAATACAGTATCAAACAAAAGCGAATCGATAGAAAAACTGACTTTAGCAGACGAATCTGTAATTAATTTATCTTTTTTACAAGAGCTTACACTTAATGCAATCATTAATAAAACAGAAGCTATAAAACCTAAACTTTTCACGAAGGTAAATTTACACATTATAACGTAAAAAAGAGAGATTTAGTGTGTTGTGGCGTAAAGATATATTTAGCGTAATTATATAATGGAATTAGGGAAATTTGTCGTACTTTCATTCTTAATAATAAAATTTATATTAATCTAAACCAATAAAAAAATGAAAGCAACAATCAAAACATTAGCAACGGGTGTAATAGCTTCAGTACTTATTTTTACTGCATGTAAAAAGGGTGAAACTGGTCCTGCAGGAACAAACGGAACAAACGGCGCAAACGGTGTCGTGACTACATCTACTGACGGATACATTAAAGGCAATCTTTCAGGTACTCGTCAGGATGCAACCGCTTTTAATGAG
Source organism: Sphingobacteriaceae bacterium (assembly GCA_043745425.1). Lineage (GTDB taxonomy): Bacteria > Bacteroidota > Bacteroidia > B-17B0 > Aurantibacillaceae > JAHEYG01. Next base: position 4,546 of record JAYTSW010000461.1, read on the forward strand.
GCATTTAATTTTCAAAATTACTGGGGTGGAACATCTGGGACGTTAGATAGTATGTCGGCAACCAATTATTTATTTTCTATTTCACGTGGCGTTGATATTTTAAGTAGCACAGGAGCTAGCATAGATATTAAAACAACGTCAAAAACGGCTACAACAGGTACCATTACCTTGAATAATTTTTCTTTTAACAAGTCAATTGGTACAAACAAAATGTTTAGTTTTAATGCATACTCTTCTCCAACAGTAATTGCTACTGGTTTAAGTTATAATGCAACTACCGGATTATTTAGCGGCAATTTTTCTTATAGTTTAACAGGGCTTCAGAATAGTAGTGGGAATACAGCAATCATTAGTGGAAGTTTTCAAGCTACTATGACGCAAACGTATATGAAAAAGGAAACTACAAGTATTACAATTAAGGATTAATTTTATTTAATTATTTGAAAGGCCTCTGCAATTGCGGGGGCTTTTCTATTTGTGCTTTTCGTATATTTGAAAAATAGACTGTGATAAAATTTATAAAGGAAAATAAAGAGTTTGCGTTCATCTTTCTGGTGGCGGTTGTTATCAGATTTATTCCTGCATTTAATTATCAATATAGTTATGATGAATTGTGTGGTTTACGAAATTCTATTTACGCCAATTGGCATGATCTTATTGAATACGGTGTGAAACTGGATACACATCCAATCTTAGTGCAATTAATCATTAACGCTATTGTTGTCACTTTTGGTTATGATGAGATCTGGGTGAAATTGCCATTTCTGTTGTTTAGTCTGGGTGCAATTATTTACGCTTATTTATTTTCATTAAAGTGGTATGGAAAAACTTCAGCTTTAATAACGGCAAGCATTTTTTCATTCTCTTACATTTTTTTGTTTTATGCTCCATTGGCCAGAATGTATTCGGGTGGTTTGTTTTTTTGTACGGCCTTAACGTATTATTTATTTGAATTAAGTTTTTCTGAAATTCAAAAAAGAATGCACTATGTGTGCTTCGTTATTTTTATTTTACTGGCAGCATTTAACAATCATTTAAGTTGTTTGTACGCGTTTACTTGTGGCGTGACTGGATTGTTTTTTGTCAATATAAAAAACTATACCAAATATATCTCGGCTTGTATTTGTGTTATCTTATTTTATTTACCGCATTGGGGAATTACGATGTCGCAATTAGGTCAGGGCGGCATTGGTCATTCGCAGGACGGCTGGTTGGCTCCTCCTGATAAATGGGCTTTATTTGGTTTTTTGAAAACTTTGTTTGGTACCGGGCAAGTTTGGATGGTGTTTTTAGTATTGTTGGGAATTGCATTTGCTTTAACAAAGATTTTTTCGGTAAATAAAAAAACAATCGTGTTATTGATTTTATTTTTTGTGAATTTCAGTATCATTTATGGTTATTCCGTTTATAAAGCGCCTATATTTCAATATTCAGTTATGTTATTTTCGGCACCATGTTTTATTTGGGCAATTACCGGAATTATTAAATTTAATCCAAAATTTACAATGTTAGCTTCGCTGGTTGTAAGTTTTGTTTTAATATATCAATCATTAGTCGTAAAACATTTTTTTTCTAATGCCGTTTTGAATCAAAATGGTTTTCAAAGCGAAAGATATTGTCATTTAGAAGACGAGTATGGCGCAGGAAAAGTGGAATCTTACTATATGGGATCTCAACGTTTTTTCGTTATTAATTATGAGCTAAAATATAATCGGAGGTTTCATTATTTTATTGGAGAAGATTTCAAAGATATTTCCTCTTTTAAAAATCAAATTAAAAACTCGAAAGCTGAATTTCTATTAATAGGCGAGCCAACAGAAGCTCAATTAGAAATCGCGATGGAATATTTTCCATTTCCTCAAGAACGAACTCAAACTTTAAATGTGAATTACTATTTGCTGACAAAAACTCGACAAAGAATTAATAGAAATGATGAATTTTTAATGGACAACTCAAGCCCCGTTTCAAGTTCAGAAATTGAATTAAATTTTAATAAAGAAAAATTGAAAGGAGAAATATTTAATATTGATTCCTTAAACGAATTCTGTTATTCTGCTATAGCTGATATGAAAAAATTGAATTTAAAAGAGGGAAATGTGATTCTTGCTAAAGTAAAATTGAAAAGTGGAGAGCAATTAAATGATGTTGGATTTAATTTCAGTATCACCAATGCAAAAGATTCTTCTTTATTTTTCGGTGGACCAGATATAGGTCAGTTTTACACATTAGATTCAACTGGATATTATGCTTATTCAGAAATTTTTATGGGTTCTGATTTGAAATATTGGCTTACTCAGGATGCAAAAATTACTTTCTTCATCTGGAACCGAAGCAAAAAGAAATTTGCATTAAGTAATTTCGAAATAAAAACAATCGATTACTGGCCCGAAAGATGGAATTGGTGGGAATAGGAAGTTTATAGTCTATAGACTATAAACTTTTACAACCCGAAGCCATATGAAGCAATCATTCCGTTTGGATAAATTCCTTCCACTAAAACATTTCCTGTTTTATTTTCGAGTGCTTTTTTTACATCGGTTGCGGTAAATACTTTATTCTTATTAATGCTTGTAATTACAAAACCTTCCTTCATGCCAACGCTTGCTAATTTTCCGCCACTTAGTTTTGAAATCTTCACGCCATTCTCCAAATTAAATTTGCTTAAGTAATCCTGATTTACTTCTTCAAAAGTAGCGCCTAAACTGCTCGAATTGGTTAAAACAGGGATTTCTTTTTTTATTACTTCAGTTCCATTTTTAATATTAGTTAATGTAACAGGCATCGAAATTTCTTTTTCATTTCTCACAACAGTAACATTTATTTTATTGCCTGGACGATATTTACTTATCTGTTCCTGTAGTTCTGATACGCTTGTTACCTTATTTCCTTCGATAGAAGTAATAACATCGCCAATTTTTACACCTGAAGCTTCAGCAGCGCCATTGCTTGTTAAACCGTTTACATACGCACCCTTTAAAACTTTAAGATTTTTTTGTTCGGCAAATTTTGCGTTAATGTCGTTGATGCTTACACCAATATAAGCGCGTTGCACCGTTCCAAATTCAATTAAATCTGAAACAATTTTCTTTACAATGTTAACAGGAATTGCAAAAGAGTAACCCTGATAAGCACCATTACTGGAAACAATAGCGGTATTAATTCCAATTAAATCGCCATTAGTATTTACCAACGCACCACCGCTGTTTCCGGGATTTACAGCAGCATCCGTTTGAATAAAGGATTCAACAGGAAAATTTCCGTTAGCTTTATTCCCCTCTATAATGCTGCTTCTTCCTTTTGCGCTTATGATACCTGCTGTTACCGTTGAATTTAAATTAAAAGGATTTCCTACTGCTAAAACCCATTCTCCTACTTTTAAAACATCACTGTTTCCATAAGAAATATACGGCAAATCTTTTTCCTTAATTCTTAAAAGCGCAACATCAGTGCTAGGATCTGTTCCAATAACTTCTGCTCTGTAATTGCGTTTATCATTAAGCATTACTTCAATTTCATCGGCACCATTAATAACGTGATTGTTGGTGACTATGTAACCATCTTCCGATAAAATCACACCTGAACCACTGCCTTCCATTATATATGGGCGATTGCTATGTCCATATAAAAACTGCTCAAAAGGATTATAAGTTAAATTATTGTTTTGTGAAGCCGTTGTTCGAATGTGAACTACGGCATTAAGTGATTTCTCGGCCGACATGGTAAAATCGGGATTATTACCAATACTACCACCCGAATATGAGGTATAAACAACCGGGGTAGTTTGGGTTAAGGATACCTTACCACCTGAATTAGGCTTGTTTTGTATAAAACTAAGAGTTGTTACTGTTATAATCCCACCAAGGATTGCTGCTAACACTGTTGAAGCTAAGTTTTTCATAGGATTGAATTTTGATTTAAAACTATAACGTAAAATTAATATCGAAATTTATGCTGTCAATTTCTTTTAACAATACTTAACGGCGGTATTGGTAAAAACGCTATCTTTATAATGCTAAAAAATGCAAATAAAACGCAAAATACCCGCTTTCGTTTTCGGAGTTTCAATCGGACTAATAATTGGTGTGGGTTTTTTTATTTTTAAGATGGATGATTATTTCAATAAAATGAAATCGGCTTCCTCAAAAGAAATAAAAGTAATTGAACAACCTATTCAACCAGAAGAGAAAGAGCAAGCAAAGGATGATAAGGAACGTTACAAAATAAATACCAAAGTTTCTCCTTATACCAATTACAAAGAAGTGGATAGTTTAATTAAGAATGAAGATGGCGAAGTGAATTTAGCCAAGGAAGAATTCATTTCAGTAAAAAATATAAAGCTTATTGATTTGGATAATAATCAGAAAGATACTTTGTCGCCAAAATTAGCCGGCGTTAATCATAATGATAACACCACTTTATTTTTTGTTGAATTTTGGAAAACGCCTTTAAATTCGAAAGGTTACAGAATGACAAAAAACAGAATTATACTTTATGGATTTTCCGATTTTTCATCTCTAAACTTATATAAAGTAGATGACTTTTATTATTTGAAGAGTGAAGAACAGGTTTACAAAGTATCTGCCAATAGCGATTTTATGCCTATGGACAGAGTTAGCGATTCAGATTTACTGGCCAAAATAAATTAATGCTTATTTCTTTCGATAAATATCAGGGAACGGGAAACGATTTCATTTTAATTGATAACCGTAAAAAAGAGATTCAGCTTGCTGTTGAACAAATTGCTTTTTTATGTAATCGTCATTTTGGTATTGGAGCTGATGGCTTAATGTTATTGGAATTAGAGCCAGGAGTTGATTTTAAAATGGTTTACTTTAACAGTGATGGCAATGAGAGTAGTATGTGTGGGAATGGCGGACGTTGCATTACAGCATTTGCAAAATCATTAGGTTAAATTAACGACAAAGCGCGCTTCATGGCCATTGATGGTTTGCATGAAGCAGCGGTTAGGGGTATAAATCATGTATCCTTAAAAATGAACGATGTAAAAAGTGTAGAAACGGGAGATAATTTTTTTTATTTAAATACAGGTTCGCCACATTATGTAAAGTTTGTAGAGAATATTAAAGATTACAATGTATTTGAAGAAGGAAAGAGAATAAGGAACAGCGAACGTTTTTTAGCGGAAGGCACAAACGTAAATTTTATTGAAAAAACAGATAATGGAATATTCGTTCGCACCTACGAACGTGGAGTAGAGGATGAAACTTTATCTTGCGGTACTGGTGTAACGGCTTCCGCATTAGTGGCGGCTATGAATAGTCTTTCTTCAGAAAAAAACTCTTGTAAAATTTCTACTCTTGGTGGAATTTTAAATGTAAAATTTGATAAAGTACTGGAAAGTAATTTTTATAATATTTGGTTGGAAGGTCCGGCTGATTTTGTTTTTCACGGAAGTGTTAATTTAAAAGAAGATTAAATATGACAAAAACAACATTAAAAAAGAATATCCATAAAGCAGTAGATAAAATTGAAGATGAGATTTTATTGGAAGCAGTTTATACTTTACTAAATAGGGCATCAATTTATAATGATGATTATGAATGGACAGCTAAGGATTTACAGATAGTTGAAGAACGGAAAGTAAATTATTTAAAGGGTAAAACAAAAGCTATGAGTATTAGTGAGCTGAATAAGAGGATAAGCAAGAGATTTTCAAAATGATTTATCAAGTTGAAATTTTAGATGAAGTTTTTTACGATATTGAAGAGGTTATTGTTTATTATGATTTACTGGTTTTAGGATTAGGAATGAGATTCTATAAGGAATTTCAGGAGACAATTAATATTATTTCTATTAATCCAAATTTATTTAATAAAAAGCGAAAAAATTACAGGCAAGTAAAAATGAAAAAATTTCCGTTCTTAATTGTATATGAACTTGAAAGTAACAAGATTATTGTAAGTAGGTTATTTCATGCAAAGAGAAATCCAAAATATAAGTTCAAATAATGATCAGCGATACCAAATATTTAATTCCATTTGAGGAAGCTAAAGACGCAGCGGTTCTTACCAAAGGAACATGGCTTGTTATTTTACACGCTTCACGAATCCCTCCACATGTTGGATTAATGGTTGACGGAAATTATAATTCCCTCACCATTAAAGAACGCGAGTTAAATGTTAGTTCTGAAGCTTTATTGAAAATGATCTCTCAGAAAAAGATCGAAGCTTTATTTTTGAAAATAGTAAAGCATCCGGTTTTCAGTTCAGATCATCAGTTAAATATTTTTCAGGAACAATTAAATCAATTCACAGCTGTAAAGCAAAACGAAGCCACTTGTTTATCTCCATTAAAATTGTTCTTTGAAGAGTTTTATGCAATAAGAAATAATAAAGAGCAATTATTTTATGATTTTATAGATGAATTAAATCAAAACGATTATTTAACGCAGGTATTTGGTTTGAATATTAAAGAGAGTGAAGAGAATAATGTTTTTGCTTTGCCTCATTATACCAATGAAGAGCTGCAGGAAAGAATTAAAAAAGAACGAGAAACCTATTTTAAGCAATAATTATCCACCCAGATTCGTATATTCGTATAAATTCGTATTCGTAGATTATGTTTATAAAAGGAAATCATATTAGTTTAAGGGCATTAGAGCCGGAAGATGTAGATGTTCTCTACAAATGGGAAAATAACCGCCAGATTTGGCATGTGAGTAATACGCAAACGCCTTTTAGTCGGTATGTGTTAGAGCAATTTCTTGTGAATGCTCATGAAGATATTTATACCAATAAACAACTACGTTTAATAATTTGCACCAACGAAAACGAAGATGCTCTTGGCGCTATTGATTTATTTGATTTCGACCCCTATCATTTACGTGCAGGCATTGGAATTTTAATTGCAGAAGAATTTCGTAATAAAGGCTATGCTTTTGAAGCGCTTGAATTATTAAAAGATTACGCGTTTAACAATCTATTGGTAAAACAACTTTACGCTAACGTTACAGTTTCTGCGCCTTCAAGCTTACAGTTATTTGAAAAATGTGGTTTTGAAAAAATCGGATTAAAGAAAAGTTGGAACCGCGTTTCTGCAATGGAGTTTGGCGACGAATGGTTATTGCAACTCATCAATAAATAATGTTGCACAAAAGGGTAATACTTTTCATTTCCACTTTTATTATTCTGCTAATTGCCTTTCAATGCAAAGAGCCAGTTGGTAATTCAACAACGGATAATACAAAAAAAGACACTTTAGTTTATTTAAATCATGCTGATAGCGCTAGATATGTCGGTATCAACACTTGTAAATTATGTCACCAAAGTATTTACAATTCGTTTATTAAAACTGGAATGGGTAAGTCTTTTGATGTGGCAACAAAAGAAAAATCAGTTGCCGATTTCTCACATCCTGTTATTTATGATAAGTTCAAGGATTTTTATTATTCTGCCTCATGGAAAAATGATAGTTTATTTTTTACAGAGTTTCGTTTAAAAGGAAAAGACACGATTTTTAAAAGAATTGAGCAGGTGAATTATATTATCGGCTCCGGACAACACACCAACTCACACATACAACAAGTGAACGGTTATTTAAACCAAATGCCAATGACTTTTTACGCACAAAAACGTAAATGGGATTTGCCTCCAGGTTTTGAAGAAAGACATAACACACGTTTCTCCCGTAAAATTGGTTTAGAATGTATGAGTTGCCATAATTCTTATCCAAATTATGTATTGGGTTCTGAAAATAAATACAACGGCGTTCAAGAAGGAATTAATTGCGAACGTTGTCACGGTCCAGGAAGTATTCACGTGGCGCAGCGACAAACGGGTTCTAAAATTGATACTTCAAAATATATAGATTACAGTATAGTAAATCCTTCTAAATTATCAATCGATAGACAGTTTGATGTTTGTCAGCGTTGCCATTTGCAAGGGAATGCAGTTTTAAAAGAAGGTAAATCGTTTTTCGATTTCAAACCGGGAATGAAATTGAGTGATTATTTAACTGTGTTTCTTCCAAAATATAAAAATGCAGATGACGAATTTATAATGGCATCGCATGCGGATAGATTGAAGCAAAGTCAATGTTTTATTAAATCGTATGAGGCGGCTTCGACCACTTCGACAGGCTCAGTAACCGCAGTCACCGCCTCTCTGAAACCTTATAAAGAAGCGTTAACTTGCGTTACGTGTCATAATCCACATGTAAGTGTTCGCGAAACCAATAAAGAAATATTTAATGATGTATGTAGAAGTTGTCATAATTCTAATGGTAAATCTAAATTGTTTTGCACAGAGAAATCTGTTGTTAAATCTCAAAAAAATTATAATTCAACATTCAACATTCAAAATTGCGTTAGCTGTCACATGCCATCTTCGGGTTCAACGGATATTCCTCACGTAACTGTTCATGATCATTATATTCGTAAACCAATAACGCAAAAAGAAAAAGATAAAATAAAAACATTCATTGGTTTGTACGCGATTAACGAGAAAAATCCATCTGATTTAACTAAAGCTTGGGCTTAT
>JAYTSW010000462.1:0-13019 GCA_043745425.1 Sphingobacteriaceae bacterium
CGTATTTCAATAAAGTAAAACCTGATTTCGCATTTCATTTAGCAGCACAACCTTTAGTAATTGATTCTTATAACAATCCGCATTATAATTTCGAAACAAATTTAATGGGAACGGTTAATTTTTTTGAAGCTGTTCGTCATTGTCCTTCAGTAATTGCAGCGGTGAATGTTACCACCGATAAATGTTATAAGAACAATGAAATTGATTATGGCTACAAAGAAACGGACCCAATGGGTGGTGATGATCCATATAGCGCATCTAAAGGTTGTTCGGAATTAATTACACATTCCTATTTAAAATCATTTTTTGGTAAAGATGGAACTGCAAATGTTGCATCTGGAAGAGCAGGAAATGTAATTGGTGGTGGCGATTGGGCCGATAACAGAATTATCCCCGATATGATTCGTGCTTATCAAAGTAATACAGAATTAGTAGTGCGTAATCCAACTTCAGTTCGTCCATGGCAATTTGTGCTGGAACCAGTGTTTGGTTATTTACGTTTGGGAGAAAAATTATACAGTAACAAAAAACAATTTTCAGGAGGATGGAATTTCGGACCGGTGCCAGATGAAACATATAATGTAAATCAGGTTGTGACCGAAGTGAAAAAATTAATGCCGCAGATTAAAGTAACGAGTCCTGAAAACAAAGAAAAATTACACGAAGCAGGATTATTACAATTGGACATAACAAAAGCAATTATGCAATTGGATTGGAAGCCAAGATTAAATTTTGAAAAAACAATTTCCTATACCATCAATGGTTATTTACACGAATTATCCCGAAGGGACTCCAATGGAGAAAACGGAACTGATGTTTATGCAGCCCGTTTAGAACAATTAAAAAATTATTGCTCCGAAGGAGTTCAAAAGAACAGTTAGTATGTCGAAAGCACTTGAAATAAAAAATAAAATTTTCGCCTTATTGGAAGAATACCATAAGGAAATGTTTAAGGAAAAAGAATTTGTTCCCGGCGAATCATCAGTTCCCGTTAGCGGAAAAGTATTTGACCATAAAGAAATGCAATACATTGCTGATTCAGGAATGGATGCGTGGTTCACAACAGGACGATTCAATACTGAATTTGAAAAAAAATTAGCAAAATACATTAATGTAAAATCTGTTTTAACGGTTAACTCAGGTTCATCAGCAAACTTAATAGCGTTCTCTGCATTAACAGCGAATGAGCTAGGCGATAGAGCTATTAAACCGGGCGATGAAGTGATTACAGTTGCAGCATCTTTCCCCACCACAATAAATCCGATGTTGCAGTACGGTGCGGTGCCTGTTTTTTTAGATATTAATATTCCTTCTTACGAAATGGATGTTTCTTATTTAGAAAAAGCTATTAGTCCGAAAACAAAAGCAGTAATGATGGCGCATACATTAGGTAATACTTTTGATTTGGCTACCGTTCGTGCATTTTGCGACAAATATAAACTTTGGTTAATTGAAGATTGTTGTGACGCATTAGGCGCACGCTATAACGGTAAGCACGTTGGTACATTTGGCGATATTGGCACTTTAAGTTTTTATCCTGCACATCATATCACAATGGGTGAGGGTGGAGCTGTATTTACAAGCAATGCCAAATTAAAAAAGATAATGGAATCGTTTCGTGATTGGGGACGTGATTGCTGGTGCGAAACAGGAAAAGATAATACCTGCGGAAAACGCTTTACACAACAATTAGGTGATTTACCTTATGGTTATGATCACAAATACACGTATTCGCGACAAGGCTTTAATTTAAAAATTACTGACATGCAAGCCGCTTTAGGTTTAGCACAATTAGAAAAATTGGATTCGTTTATTGAAACTCGTCGACATAATTTCAGAATGTTAACTGAGATTTTAGCTAAGCATACTAAGAAAATTATTTTACCTCAAGCAACTGCAAATTCTGATCCTTCTTGGTTTGGGTATTTAATTACTGTGAAAAAGAACGCGGGTATTACACGTGACGAACTCACACAAAAATTAAATGATAAAAAAATAAATACGCGTTTATTATTTGCAGGTGATATTCGCAAGCAACCTTATTTTGCTGATTATGAATATCGCGTTGTTGGTGATTTGCCCAATACAGAAATCGTTATGAATGATACATTCTGGATAGGCGTAACACCAATGATTAACGATACGATGATTGCTTATATTGGCAAATGCTTTGATGAAATTCTGAAATAGAATTTAATCCTGATATAAATTTCCTTTACTGTAACGCGTTAGTTCAATTGTGCCAGGTGTGCCTGTGTAATGTACGTTTCCTTTTTCCCAGATTTCAATTTTCATATACCCTCCCGAGGGTGCATTAATAAAACAATCACCAATTGTATAGGTATTAATGTCAATTCTCGATTGAACAACCATATTATTCAATCGTAAATAATTGGTGCCATTGGTGTAATGTGTGCTATAAAAAACAGTTCCTTCTCCATATAAATCACCGTTACCATGCGTACTGGTTTGTAAACTCTGAACGTTTACATTAAAATGCACGTCACCTGAATTAGCGACTCTGATGTCTAATGAATCCTGAGTGAATTGGTTTTCGAAATAAACATTCCCTGTTCCTGCATTACGTACCATTCTTAAATACGGTAGTGTGATGTAAGCGGTAATTTTCTTTTTAGGACTCCGAACAAAGTTGCATTTATTAATATTTTCAATGGTTAATGTTCCGTTTGTAACTGAAGTTTTGATATTCATGAATAAATTTTTCCCCGCTTCTATTTTTACTTCAAAATTCGGGCCCTGTGTTAAATACAAATCAATTTTATCGCTTACAATTACTTTGTTAAAACCGGAGACCTCTCTAATTCGTGTTTCGTATGGACCCGTTGGTTTGAAACAATCATAAAGGTTGTCTTTCTTGCAGGAGTTAACCACAAAAGCAAACGCAAGTAGTATAATTATATTTCTAATCCTTAACACTTGTTTTCTTTTTTAAAGGTAAACGGTAACCAACACCAATATCAAAATGATAAGCAATAGCCCAATGTGATTTTAAAGCGAATTGTATCATTAATCCTTTTTTACCAGTGTACCTCACACCGAAACGATGAAATATAGGGCCGTCTTCATTCTTTTTCGAGAACACATAAGCTCCCATTTCTATTGGTAAACTTATGCGTCCAAAATTATAGGAGTAGCAAAATTTTGCGCCAATTCTTAATTGGTCTAAAGCTGTTGAATATGGAATGGCGTATTGTTGCAGTTCTTTCAAATAACTTTCTTCATAGTAAACGTCGGTACCAAGCCCAAATTTACTGGTGTTTCTCATATTGTAACTGTAATTGAAAGAGAATGTGTAAGCGTTCATCTTCGCATTCCCTGGAGGATAATTATCATTTATACCAAAACCTCCCCAAACTAAAAGTTCATGTCGTGATGGAACTTGTGTTGATGAATCAATAACCGTTTTTTCGCATTTCGTATCATTTAATTTATAAGTCAAACCCATATTAACAGAAACTAAATTTAAACCTAAGTTCGGAACTTGAAACCGCCCGTTACTAACATGACTAATACCAATCCCTGGCTCGAATCTGAATTTTTTTGATAAATTGATGTGCCACATAAAACGGTATTGCACAAATGCGTTCCAATTACTGCCAATAGCAATGTTTTTATGATTTTCCGCAATATCAAATTTCTTGGTAACGTATGCTAAACCCCAACTTACTCGCACTATAGGAACAGATGCCCTTTGTTTAGATCTTAAAGGGATTTCAATGAATGGAGAAAGGGAGATACTAGAGCCTAAAACTTTCGGATTACCAAAATCCATATACGTAAGAGAGAGGCCATAATCAGGTTTGTTGTTTTCCAGATGCCAAAGTTTACAGCCATCGGTTGCTTTCACTAGGTTAATCTCGCCCATTGGCACATAACCTGTAATCAAATGCCCTATAGAAGCACGGTGTTGGAGGGTAAAGCCGTAGTTAAACGCAGGCTTTATGTATAATTTTTTACCGCATTTAATTTCTTGTCCAAATACAGATTGCGACGCAATGATAACGACAACACTTAGTAATATGTACTTAAAAGTCTTGATACTTTTTTGATAATATAACAGTTACTGCAAATATAATGATAAGAAACTGTTTAAATTTGCGTTATATGGAAGAAAAATTGAAGGCTTTTGAACGGCTTTTAAATATTATGGATGAACTAAGGGAAAAGTGCCCTTGGGATAAGAAACAAACCATCGAGAGCCTCAGGCATTTAACAATAGAGGAAACCTATGAATTAAGCGATGCAATTCTAAAAGGCAACAATGAGGAGCTTAAAAAGGAATTAGGTGATATTTTACTGCACATAGTGTTTTATGCCCGTATTGCCAGCGAAACCAATCAGTTTAATATTGCTGATGTGATGAATTCGTTATGCGATAAGTTAATTTTCCGTCACCCCCATGTTTATGGAGATGTGAAAGTAGAAAACGAAGAAGATGTAAAACAAAATTGGGAGCAACTAAAACAAAAAGAAAAAGGCGGCAATACTTCTGTTCTTAGTGGTGTGCCAAATAGCATGCCGGCACTTTTAAAAGCATATCGTATTCAAGAAAAAGCACGTGCCGTTGGTTTTGATTGGGATAAACCAGAACAAGTGTTTGAAAAAGTGAGAGAAGAAATTGAAGAGTTACATGAAGAAGTAAATAAAAAAGATAATACTTCAAAAATTGAAGATGAATTTGGCGATGTGTTGTTTGCTTTAATTAATTATGGACGATTTATAAATGTAAATGCTGAAGATGCTTTAGAGCGCACCAATAAAAAATTTACCAAACGTTTTAATTACATGGAACAAAAAATAAAAGAGCAAGGCAAACAATTAGCAGATTGCACTTTGGCTGAAATGGATGTGTTCTGGAATGAGGCCAAAAAATTATAGTGAAGGAATTTATAAAAAATAACGCCATTTATTTGGGTTTGTATTTAATTACAATCTTAATCGCTATGTATTTTTTATTGAGTTATAATAAAATTCTCATTCATGAAATGTTGAATTACTGGGTGGGGAATTGTTATGTAAATACGTTTTATAAATATTTTACAAATGTAGGTGACGGAATTTTCGCCGTAGGTGTTGGAGTTTTAGTTTTGTTTTATAACAGGAAGCGCGGACTTTATGTTTTATTCGCATATTTTTTAGCTGGTATAACTTCATCAACAATAAAATACTTTTTTAATTATGTTCGTCCGTTTCATTACTTTGTTTACTATCGCAAACATTACGAATTGAAATTAGTTGAAGGGGTGGATATGTTAGGCGAAAGAAGTTTTCCGAGCGGACATGCTACTGCCGCTTTTGTTGTATTTAGTACATTGGCTTTTAGTACAGAAAATAAAATGGCGAAGGTTGTATTTTTTATTATCGCCTTAAATGCTGCCTTTAGTAGAATATATTTATCACAACATTGGTTAGTGGATGTATTTGTTGGTTCTTTGATTGGAATAACTTACGCCATAATTATGTATTTCGCATTTTATAAAACCGACAGGTTCGATATTAAACTCAATATATTTAAGCCCAATTGATGAAGTTACTGTTGGATAATAAATATTTTGCTCTAGGGTTTATTATCCTAATTGCTTCCGTTGTTTTTATTCCGCTTATTGGAAATTGTCCACTCTTTGATTGGGATGAAATTAATTTTGCCGAGTGCGCCCGCGAAATGGTGGTAACTGGGAATTACAGTAGCGTACAATTAAATTACAATCCGTTTTGGGAGAAGCCTCCGTTCTTTATTTGGCTGCAGGCTATAAGTATGAATACATTTGGAATTAATGAATTTGCTGCACGTTTTCCCAATGCTATTTGCGGTATTTTAAGTTTGTGCGTGATATTTTTAATAGGGAGAAAAGTGTATTCTCCTGCTTTTGGATTAACATGGGTATTGGTTTATGCGGGTACATTATTGCCGCATTTTTATTTTAAAACAGGAATAATCGACCCGTGGTTTAATTTATTTATTTTTTCAGCTTTCTATCAGTTATTAATTCATTTTAATAATCCTGTTGGGAAAAGTGGGATGCAAAGCGCTTTATTCGCTGGTTTCTTTTTGGGAATTGCGGTTTTGACTAAAGGCCCGGCGGCTATTGTAATTATTGGCGCTTTCGTTGGTGTGTTTTGGGGTCTAAACAAATTCAGAAATATAACAAGCGGTAAATTTTTATTTGCGTTTATTGCCAGTCTAATAATTACTGGTTGCAGTTGGTTTATTATTGAATTGATGCGGGGGAATATAGAAGTGATTAAAGCATTTTACGAGTATCAGGTGCGTTTATTTAAAACAGAAGACTCTGACCATGGTGGATTCTTATTATATCATTTTGTTGTTTTGTTGATTGGTTGTTTCCCAACTTCTTTATTGATGTTGATAGCTATAAAAAAATCGCAAAACGATACGCCTTATCAAAAGCACATTAAGTTTGGGATGTTGATTTTGTTTTTTGTGGTGTTAGGCATTTTTACATTGGTGAAAACCAAAATTGTCCACTATTCATCACTTTGTTATTTACCAATGACTTTTTTGGCGACGTACAGTATTTTTAAATTACAAAGTGGAGAATATAAATTAAGAAAATATTTTGGACCTGCTTTTATTACTATCAGTTTATTAATTGGTATTGCGTTTATAGCATTAGGCTTAGTTGATAAACTAAAACCATTTCTTCTTAATAATAATTTAATTGGTGATGTATTTGCTATAGAAAATTTAAAAGCCAATGTTAAGTGGCAAGGATGGGAGTGGTTACTCGGATTATCATTTGTTTTGGTTTCGCTGTTCTGTTTTCTTAAAATAAGAAACGGGAAAACAAAAACTCTTTATTATTTATATGGATTTTATATTTTATTTATTGTCGGCGCTATTAATACGTTTACACCTAAAATTGAACAATACTCTCAACACGCCACAATTGAATTTTATCAAGCGGTTGGAGAAAAGGGTTTTTATGTTGAGACGGCAGGGTTTAAAAGCTATGCCTATTTATTTTACTCAAATAAAAAGCCAGAACAAAACCAAAATTCTGAAGCCACAAAATATATTGCCGATGCTTTGAATAGTATGGAACGAATAGGTTATAATCGCATGACTTCTTATTCGCTTGCTTATTCAAACTGGATGCAGTATGGAGTTATTGATAAACCGGCAGTATTTGTTTGCAAAATAAATACTTCTGAGGAATTACTTAAAAACCGTTTGATAAAAAAACTTTACTCAAAAAATGGATTTGTATTCTGTGTAAGAATGCCTTACGATAATTAATCTTTTGTGTTTAAAGTTATTCTCTCTCTGTACAAAAACTTTTCCTGTGTGCTTTCAAAGGGACGGTAAACATAATAAACGTAACCATCTCTTATTTTTACTTTATCGCCGCTGTGAAAAATGAGTTTGTATTTTCCTTTGTCTTTGCCGGTGCGATAATCAATTAATTTTAAATATTTGTGTCCATCTTTGGCGTAAACGGCGTAAATAGTATTCTCCACATCATCTTTTAACATTAAGCGTTTCCATTCACGCCAGTTTTTTGGATGATTGTAACTAATGGCAACTGAATCCAGTTTTTTACCATGTTTATCGAAGTGAAATAAAGCATCCTTGTAATGATCGAATATACAAATGGTGTCTTTTAAAATAAATAGTGGAGCGTAAAGCGGATCATAAAATAAACTTTTGGTAAAGCCCGTCATTAAAGCGGCCGCCACTTTTTTATCTATTTTATATTCATCGGCAATTTCTCTTGCATCCAGACGGTCTCTTGGCTTCATATAATAGTATTCCATGTTATAGATACTCATTAAGTCTTCATTGGTAATTGATATGAGAGGACTTTTTGTTTTGCTTTTTGCATCATAGCTGTAATAGTTAAAAGAAGGATATTCTTTCCAGTAATCCGAAAAAATTAATTTATTGTTAAGGGTATCGATTATTGGTTTTACAAAAGAATTAAAATCTTTTGCATCGAGTTGAAAGGTTAGGAAGCTATTATTGTAAACCACAATTCTGTAAATAGAGTACTCGCAAATAACATTGGTGTAGCCCATATAATCGTGAAACAATTCTTTAGCGACTCCGGCTGATGATGGAATTTTGGTGGTGCTTAAAATTTTTCCGTTGAAATCCGCTAGTTTTAATTCGGCTTTATCTAATTTATTAGCAGCAGTAAGTAAAATATAGTTGTCCTCATAAAAATCAAAATCGTAAATACTGAATTTACCGGAGTAAACTAATGTATCGGGTTTGTTGGTGGCTTTAATGGTTACTGAATCCAACAAAATTTGTTTTTCACTAAGAGCAATGTTTACATAAATGCTGTTGATGGTATCATTAATATCCAGTTCTTTTATTCGGTTATTAAAAGATGCGTGCTTTATTAATAAAGAAATATGTTTTTTATGCGGAATACTCAGACTAAAATTTCCTTTTTTATCACTTACTGCATTGTAATTAGAATTTAAAACCTGAATTAAAGCCCCCTCAACAGGAGTTTTGGTTTTGATGTTTAACAAACGCCCCTCAACACTAAATGATTTTTGTGCCACTAATTGACTCCAAATGCTAAAGGCCAGGAAAGTCAATAATAGTTGGTATTTGAGAGGTTTTGCCATTTGTTTAAAGACGTTTAAGGGCGAAAAAATCCATAAAACGACTATAGTTTTTTTAACATTTGGGTAAAACTAAGTTTTTTAAGGCATTAATTAAATCGTTATATTTGTTTATCTAAAAAAAACTTAAAACTTTATAAAATGAAAAAATTAGTATTAATGTTAGCTTTAACCGGATTGGTTGGAGGTTTATCTGCAAGCACTTTAGGTGATGACAAAGATAAAGACAAGAAAAAAGAGTGCTGCAAAAAAGATGCTAAATCTTGTTGCAAAAAAGACGGTGCAAAATCTTGCAGCGGCGAGAAAAAAGCTGAAGAAAAGAAAGAAGAGAAAAAAGACTAATATAATTTAGTTCTTATAAAAAATCCCCTTGGTTCAACCGAGGGGATTTTTTTTAATTCTTTTTATAACTCTCCGTCGCCTTTCTTACACTTCCATGTTTCAATAAAAGTTCTTTGGCAGTATCGTAATTTTCAAGGCCCGTATTTTTCATTAGCATTTTTGTACCACGGTCAACCAGTTTGTTATTGCTGAGTTGCATGTCAACCATTTTGTTTCCTTTTACTCGTCCGAGTTTTATCATTACGCTTGTAGAAATCATATTCAATACTAATTTCTGCGCAGTGCCTGATTTCATGCGGGTAGAGCCAGTCACAAATTCTGGACCAACAACAACTTCAATTGGATATTTCGCAACTTTAGCAACGTTGCTTCCGCTATTGCAGACTATGCAACCTGTAACAATATTATTTTTATTACAATGTTCTAAAGCACCAACCACATAAGGCGTAGAGCCTGATGCTGCAATGCCAATCACCACATCATTACTATTTACTTTGTGTTCTTTTAAATCTTCCCAGCCTTGGTTTAAATCGTCTTCTGCAAATTCAACTGCTTTACGTATCGCTACATCGCCGCCCGCAATTAATCCAATTACTCGTCCGTGTTCAATACCATAAGTAGGCGGACATTCAGAAGCATCCACAATTCCTAATCGTCCGCTTGTGCCGGCGCCAAGATAAAATAATCGTCCGCCGTTTTTCATTTTATCAGCAATAACATTTACTAATGCTTCAATACTAGGAATTACTTTTTCTATTGCGTCAGGAACAGTTTTATCTTCCTTGTTCATATTACGCAAGAGTTCGCTAACACTCGTGTTCTCGAGGTTATTGTAATAGGAGTCGGCTTCAGTTGTTTTTTCTACCATTTGAAAAATTTATTAAATAAATAATAAAAAGCTACCATTCCTACTATAGAAAGCAGAAGGTAAATAACGAATTCAGTTTGTGTTGGTAATTGATTAGGTTCGCCAACAGTTAAATTTTCTATTGGCTTTAAAGGTTTATGTAATCCTAACTTATCGCGAAGGAATTTTAATTCGTCATCATAATTGTTTCCGTAAGTAACAGAATAAAAATCCAGTTTTTCGTTTTTAAAATATTTCCGACTTCTACTGCACCAATCGATTTGAGCATTAGTAGCTTGTTTGTAATTGCTATAAATAATCCATTCTTCACCAACATTAAAAGCCTGAGCACATTCTTCTCCCGAATCAAATAAAACTTTAAATTCTCCTGTAATAACACCTCTGTATAATTCTGAAACTTCAAAAACGACTTCACCTTTTTTACTCCCATCGTACAAAGAATCTTTTTTTATACGGCCTCTGAAAATAATATCGTACTTATTACATTCTTCCATCGAAAGTTTGGTGATGGGACATTGACAGGCAAAGGAGAAGGCAGAAGTCAGTAATAAGAAGGCGGAAAAAAGTATGGTAAGGTTTAACTTCATTTAATTTTCAAGCAAAAAATTAAGAGCGGCGTCTAATTCTTTATACATTATTTTATCATGTTCAATAAAGCCAACTTTTTTACGGAAGGAAGCATGTAAATTCTCGATTGCTTTTGATGATTTTAGCGGACGTTTAAATTCTAAAGCTTGCGCTGAGTTCATTAATTCTATTGCTAAAATACGTTCTGTATTTTCAATCACCTTTAAACATTTTGTAGCGGCGTTGGCGCCCATACTTACATGATCTTCTTGTCCGTTTGACGAAACAATACTATCCGCACTCGCTGGCGTACATAATTGTTTATTCTGACTTACAATTGAAGCAGCAGTGTATTGTGGAATCATAAACCCTGAATCCAATCCCGGTTTTGCAATTAAAAATGCAGGTAAATTTCTTAAGCCTGCAATTAATTGATACGTTCTGCGTTCTGAAATGCTTCCTAATTCTGCAATAGCAATACATAAAAAATCTAAAGCCAATGCTAATGGTTGTCCGTGAAAATTTCCTCCCGAAATAATTTCATCACTCTCAGGAAAAATAGTTGGATTATCAGTTACTGAATTAATTTCTGTTTCAAAAACTGATTTTACATAAGCAACCGTATCTTTTGTCGCGCCATGTACTTGTGGTATGCAACGAAACGAGTAGGGGTCTTGTACTTGTTTTTTTACTTGTGAAATAATTTCACTTCCATTTAGTAGTTCACGTATAGTTTTTGCTGTTTGTAATTGTCCGTTATGCGGACGAATAGTTTGAATATTATCTTTAAAGGGGTCGATACGTCCATCAAATGCTTCTAGAGACATTGCGCCGATTGTATCAGCCCAAGTATTTAATTTTTCTGCTTTTATTAAATTGTAAATACCGTAAGCGCTCATGAATTGAGTGCCGTTTAATAAAGCGAGACCTTCTTTCGATTTTAATTTTACGGGCTCCAGTTTTAATGATTTTAAAACATCGCCAGCATTTTGTTTTTTATTTTGATGATGAACTTCACCTTTTCCTAATAATGGCAACGATAAATGTGCTAATGGAGCTAAATCACCCGAAGCACCTAAAGAACCCAATTGAAAAACAACGGGAAGAATATCATGATTAAAAAAATCAACTAATCGTTCAACGGTTACTAATTGCACGCCGCTTTTGCCGTAACTTAATGCTTGAATTTTTAATAGTAACATTAGTTTTACTATAGGCTGAGGAACTTCGTCGCCCATACCACAGGCGTGACTCATTACTAAATTCTCTTGTAATTTTTCTAAATCACCTTCAGCAATCTCAACATTGCATAGCGAACCAAATCCAGTATTGATGCCATAAATCGGTTCTGTTTGTGATTTTACTTTTTTATCGAGGTAATTGCGGCAATCTGTTATGTTTTTTTTAGCGGTATCAGACAGAACAAGCTTTGCATTACTTGAAGTAATTTCCTTTATATCGTCTAAGCTAAACCTTTTCAAGGGGTCGATAGTAAAATTCATGGGTAAATATACAGAATCTTAGTGTATTTAAGGAACAGAGTTCCGCCAAAAACACTTAGATTCTGTAATGCTGAGCGTAGTCGAAGTAGATAGTAATGGTAATTGAAGCGTGGTGCTTTTGTTATTTAATTTTTAATAAGTAATGGCCCTATATTGACTCACCCCCCAACCCCCTCTATAAGAAAAATAGAGAGGGGAGTAGAGGCAGTTTGATGTTTCAATGAAATCTCTTCTAAAAACGCGAAGTATTGCCCCTCTCTATGCTTAGAAGGGGGGCTGGGGTGAGTCTGCTTTTGAAAATGCATCATGCTATATTTTATAGCAAGGTTTTAAGTATTTCGGAATTAATTTTGTATAATGAACAAACAAATAATAATAAAACGTTGCAGAAGATTGAGGCGAAATCAAACGGAAAGTGAAAATGAATTATGGCAACAGATTAGAAACAGAAAAATTAATAATTTAAAATTTTTAAGACAATTTCCTTTTATCTATCAAAGTAATAAACATGGTTTCTATTATTT
The DNA here is from genome assembly GCA_043745425.1 of Sphingobacteriaceae bacterium. Classification (GTDB taxonomy): domain Bacteria; phylum Bacteroidota; class Bacteroidia; order B-17B0; family Aurantibacillaceae; genus JAHEYG01. Next base: position 12,423 of record JAYTSW010000462.1, read on the forward strand.
TATCGCTGATTTTTACTGCGCAGAAAAGAAAATAATTATTGAATTGGATGGAGGAATTCACGAGAATCAAAAAGAATATGATGAGAACAGGAATCAAATTCTAAATGAAATGAATCTTAAAGTAGTTAGATTTAAGAATTCAGAAATTAAAAGGGTGATTGATTATGTTAAGAGTTTATAGTGACTCACACACCCAACCCCCTCTAATAAAAATAGAGAGAGGAAGTAGAGGCAGCTTGACGTTTCAATGACATCTCTTCTAAAAACGCGAAGTATCGCCCCTCTCTACACTTAGAGAGGGGACGGGGGTGAGTCCGGATTGTAAAAAAAAGTTACATTTGTATTATGAAAATTATTTGTATTGGTCGTAATTATGCCGAACACGCCAAAGAAATGAAAAGCGAGGTTCCAACGGAGCCTGTTTATTTTATGAAACCTGATACATCTTTATTAAAAGAAAGTGATTTTTATATCCCTGAATTTACAAAAGACCTGCACCACGAAATTGAATTGGTATTGAAAATTTCGAAGGCGGGAAAGCATATTGAAGAGCAATTTGCTCATAAATATTACGAAGAAATTGGTTTGGGAATCGAT
>JAYTSW010000463.1:0-42432 GCA_043745425.1 Sphingobacteriaceae bacterium
GGTGTGATTACAGACTTTGTAGAAAAACCTGTTGAGTTTGTAAGTGATTTAGCAATTATCGGTATCTATTATTTTAAAGATGGCGATAACCTTAAGAAAGAATTAAAATATTTATTAGACAACAACATTACCGAAAAAGGAGAATTTCAATTAACTAATGCTTTAGAAAACATGAAAGCAAAAGGAATTAAATTTGAACCCGGTAAAGTAACAGAGTGGTTGGATTGCGGAAACAAAGACGCAACCGTTTATACGAATCAACGCGTTTTAGAATTTGATAAAGGAAAATCTTTCCTGCGAGGAAAAAATAGTGAAGTAAACAACAGCATTATTATTGAACCCTGTTTTATTGGAGACAATGTTCGCTTGTCAAATTCAATTGTTGGTCCGCATGTAAGTATTGGCGCAAACAGCATTATTGAAACAAGCATTGTAAAAAATTCAATTCTTCAATCAGCAACAAAAATAACTAACGCTAACATTAGCAATAGCATGATGGGCGAAGGCGCAGAGGTAAAAGGAAAACCTTTAGATTTAAGCATTAGCGATTACACACAAATTATTGTATAAATCATTTTCATATTTTATTTTTAACTGCGGCATTATTTTTTTCTCGCTTAATTTTTCGTCGTGTAAAACGTCCGCAAGCGTAACCGCCAATACAGCCTCTAAAACACCGAATAACGAAAAAAATCAAATGGCTTTAGAGGCCACGTATATTGAAGCTTGTCGCGAAAAAATTGGTGGCAAACCTGAAGCAGCGGAAAGATTATTTAGAGAATGTTTAAAGTATGACGCGCAAAACGCGCCGGTTAAATATGAATTATCAAAACTTTTACCATTAACTAACCGACTGGATGAAGCGGCAAAAATGGCAAAGGAAGCCCTTGAAGCCGATCAAAAAAATCAGTGGTATCATTTAGGATACATCGAAGTTCTTCATCTTAAAAAAGATTTTGCTGGCTCAGCAGAGGCTTACGAGAGATTAATTAAAATATTTCCTGAGAGGAGCGATTTAATGGAGGCCATGGCTTATGATTACGCGATGGCTCAAAATTTTAATAAAGCTTTTAAAATTTATGATGAACTCGAGAGACGCTACGGGAAGGAAGAAATTATTACACTCAACAAAATCAAATTGCTAAAACAATTGCGGAAATTCAATGAGGCAGAAGCAGAGTTAAAAAAGATGATTGAATTAAATCCTAAAGAGCCACGATATTATTTATACTTAGCCGAACATTACGAAGACATGAATGATTTTGCACAAGCAAAATTAATTTATGATAAACTTTTAGTGATGGACCCGAACAATCCAAGGGTACATTTAGTAATGGCCGAATACTATAAGGAACAAGGAAAAACAGAAGAGTCGCACAACGAATTAAAAATTGCATTAGCTAATCCGGATTTAGAACTCGAAGTAAAAATAAAATATCTTCAGTTTTATCTCGAAGTCTCGGAACGCTTTCCTGAATTTTTGCCAAAAGCATTTGAGTTGTGCAATATTGTTTTAAAAGTAAATCCAACCTCATCGGAAGCCCACGCCTATTATGCAAGATTTTTAGCTAGTGATAAAAAGCTGGACGAAGCTTACATTCAATATTATCAAGCAGCAAAATACGGTAAAACCACTTATAGCATTTGGGCCGAATTTTTAGATTTAGAATCGTATCTGCAAAAATTTGATTCATTGGAAATTCATAGTGGAGAAGCGATGGAATTATTTCCAACTCAAGCGCAACCCTATTTTTTAAACGGGATGGCCAACAAGCAATTTAGAAATTACAAGAAATCAGCGCAATCGTTTTATGATGGCTTGGAATTTGTATTCGACGACAAGAATTTAATGCTTAATTTTTATATTAATTTGGGAGATGTTTACGCTTTTTTAGAGGAACATGAAAAATCTGATAAAGCTTACGATGACGCTTTAAAAATAAATCCTGATGATGCTTATGTTCTGAACAACTACGCTTATTATTTGTCACTACGCAAAGAAAAGTTGGATAAAGCGGAAAAATTATCGAAACGAAGTAATGATTTGGTTCGTGAAAATTCTTCTTATATTGATACCTATGGATGGATACTGTTTCAAGAAGCAAAATATCAAGAATCAGAAGAATGGTTGGTTAGAGCCGTTAAACTCGCCGCTAAAAAACCGTTGATATTGGAGCATTATGGTGACGTTATGTTTAAATTGGGAAAACAAGACGAAGCATTAAAATATTGGAAGAAATCAAACGAAGTCGGAGGGAATTCAGACGCGTTATTAAAAAAAATCAGCACAAAAAAACTAAGTGAGTAATAAATACATAAATATTAGTTTCTTGTTTTGCCTTGCCATTCTGTTTTCGCTGAATGGCTGTAAAACAAAACGTAAACTTAAAAAAGATAATCAGGCTTTGTCCGCAGTTGATTCAATAAGCGATAGATGTAAACTCGATTTTAAAAACGCGAAAGCACTAACCAAATATATTAAAGAAAACGAACTCACCTATAATTGGATGTACGCGAAGGCCAACGTAGAATCGATTATCGATGGAAAAGAAGAAAGTTTTGATATTAAAGTGCGTATAAGAAAGGACAGCGCCATGCTGGTTTCAATTCAGTATTTGTTAGGCATTGAAGTCGCGAAAGTTTTAATAACAAGAGATTCTGTTAAAATGGTAGTGTATCCAAAAAGACAATATTTCAGGGGAGATTTTAATTACATAAACGAACTGCTGCACGCTGATTTAGATTTTGACTTGCTACAAGCGGTGCTATTTGGGAACAGTGCCGAATTTCACGACGATGACGATAAGTTAAAGCCTGTAACGGACAGACAGAATTGCCGTTATTTATTAAGTACAGAGCGTAAACGAAGACTTAAAAAAATTAACCAGGGACAGGAGCCTAAAAAATCCTTACAGGTAATGACGCTTGACCCAGTATCTTTTAAAATACTTAAAAACGAGTTTATTGATGTTGAGACGAATCGAATTTTTATTGCTAATTATGAAAAATACCCTGCGGTTGGAGATTCGGTTTATGCACCACGGCGTGTTAATATTGACATAGTGGCTGAGAAGAAAGTGAGCCTTAAAATTGACTATGTTCGTGTTGAGAAAAATGTACCTCAAAAAATCAGCATAAACATACCTCCAAAGTATGAGCGTTTACCAATTAAAAAACCTTAGTGCACGGTTCATTTGGACCCTGTTGGTTTTTTCTTGCTTTATTTTTTCGAACGCCTTTTCGCAAACCAAGCCCGTTCAAAACAAGCAGACTCTAGAAAACAAAAAGAAGAAACTTAGCGAAGAGATTAACGAAATTAATTCCTTATTAAACGAAACCAAGGTTGGTAAAAAAACATCCTTAAACCAACTTGTTGCTATTAATAAAAAAATCAGCATCAGAGAAGAGTTAATCAACACAATTATGGCCGAAATTCATCAGCTGAACCGCGGCATAAAACAAAACGAAAAGGAAATTAGTAAACTAAAAGAAAACCTGGCAAAGCTAAAAGCAGAATATGCCCGCATGATTTATTTTGCTCAGCGAAATCGTGATTCGTACAGTCGCTTAGTTTTTATTTTCGCTTCTGGTGATTTTAATCAAGCGTACATGCGCTTAAAATATTTTCAGCAGTATTCTCAATTCAGAAAACAACAAGCCAAAGAAATAATGGATGCCCAAGAACTTTTGATTGTAAAAATTAATGAACTAAAAGAAAAACGCCATGAGAAAAACGTTTTACTTGGAAACGAAGAAGAAGAAAAAGGATTTTTAAATAAAGAGAAAGAAGATCAGGAAGTTGTATTAACCGAATTGCAGAAAAAAGAAAAGGAATTGAAGGAAGAGTTGGAAAAAAAGAGACGTGATGCCGAAAACTTGCAGCTTGCCATTAAAAAATTAATAGCTGACGAAATAAAGCGAAAAGCGGAAGAGGCTGCAAAAGAAGCGGCAGTTATTGCGGCTAAAAAAGCACCAGAACTAAAAAAACCAAAAAACAATAAGGGAAAAGATAATAAGGAAATTAAAAAAGACGCAGCGATTCCTGAACTGAACGAAGAGGCTGTTGAATTGAGCAATGATTTTGCAAATAATAGAGGAAAATTACCATGGCCTGTAACGAAAGGATATATATGCGAACCATATGGTGAACATGAGCACCCCGCGATAAAAGGATTTATGATGTTTAATAATGGTGTTGAGATTTGCGCTTCAATGGGCGCTCAAGCACGCGCGGTGTTTGAAGGTGAAGTTACAGCAATTTCTATTTCACCTACAGGAGGAAAGCTAGTTATTATTCGTCACGGAGAATATTTAAGCGTGTACTCTAATATTAGTGATGTTACGGTGAAGACAGGCGAGAAAGTAAGTCTGAAACAAAGTATCGGTACGGTATTGCACAATGAAGAAGAAGGAAAATCTTCTCTAAATCTACAAATCTGGAAAGGTCAGAAAACAATGGATCCTGCTGATTGGTTGTTACGTGGCAAATAATAGTTCGGTGAGCTCAGCACAAGTTTATTTTCTCGAGGCCTGTAATTTACTTAGTTTCTCAAGGGCTAACACATAAACCTCTTTAAATAATTTTGGGTGGTGACTATAAAAATACAAGGTTGTATCGAAGGTAAAGCGCTTAATATTATTATCAAGTAGAGGGTTAAATGCATAAACGGTATCCATCTTAGGACCTGAAGCGTTTAAAATATTTATACTCGCCGCCGATTCCGCTAAACTAAAATCAACAATTACATCACTAAATTTTTCTTTATCTAAAACGTAATCCGGAATAGAAACTTCTTTTTTTTCGCTTCCGCAAGAAATAAAAAAAACGCAAAGTATAAATATTTTAAAAATGTGTTTCAGTTGAATAAAGATACAAATAAAAAACCCCCGATTATTCGAGGGCTTTTATTAAATGAATTAAAAAATGTTATTTACCACCTGTTTTAGGTGTGGTTTTAGGTGCTGTTTTAGGCTTTTCAGTTACAGCGCCTGCGCCTGGGATGTTTGCTAATGGCATTCCGTCTAATTTCTTTTTTACAGCTAATAAAATATCTTCAGTAGGATCAGAATACAAAACAGTTCCTGTGCTTGTATCTAAAACATATTTATAACCGCCTTCTTTTGAAACCGCTTCAATACCTTTTTTTGCTTTCTCCATAATAGGTGCAGTTAACTCAGCTGATTTTTTTTGATAATCTGCTTGCGCTTGCTGTTTAAAGTCTTCGATGCGGCGCTGTAAAGATTGTAACTCTTCCTCTTTTGTTTTTCTTACCAATTCGCTCATAGTGGCTTGATTGGCTAAGTAATCATTGTATTTTGTTTGGAATTCGTTATCCATGCTAATAACGGTTTTCTCTAAATCTTTCCAATACGCTTGCGCAACTTCTTTCGCTGTTTTTGTTTCAGGCATCATGCTTATCAATGAATCTAATTCAATATGAGCCATTTTTTGTGCTGTAGCAAAAGAAATTGTTCCTAATGCAAGTAGAGTTAACGCCGCTTTTTTTATTGTTGTTTTCATATTTTTGTTTTTAATAATAATAATTATTTACCGCTTTTTACAGGACCGTTATTTGTTTTTGGTTTTTCAGAATTCATGCCAGGAATAACCGCCGCTGGCATTGTGTCTAGTTTCTTTTTTACCAACAATAAAATATCTTCACTTTGTTCAGAGTATAAAACATTTCCTGAGCTTGTGTCTAATACATATTTAAAACCGTTTTCCTTTGCAACTGCTTCAATGGCTTTCTTGGCTTTTTCCATAATTGGCGCAGTTAACTCAGCCGATTTTTTTTGATAATCTGCCTGAGCCTGTTGATTGAAATCCTGAATACGAGTTTGTAAGGATTGCAATTCGTCTTGCTTGGTTTTTTTAACCAACTCGTTCATTGTAGGTTCGTTTTGAAGGTAGTCGCTGTATTTTTTTTGAAACTCTTCATCCATCGATGCAACTGTTTTTTTCAAATCATTGAAATATGTTTCGGCAACTCCTTTAGCTATTTTAGTTTCAGGCATTATGCTTGATAATGAATCTAAATGAATGTGCGCCACTTTTTGTGCGCTTGCTGTTGTTAAGGCTCCAACTGCAAAAATCATCAAGGCTGCCTTTTTTACTGTAGTTTTCATAATAATTATTTTGTGTTTTTGATTTTACTTTTTGTTATATCCCATATACGTTAACACATCTTCGCTTTTATCGTATTTTGTATTGGCGTATAAAATAGAAACCTGTCCGGCTTTATCTAAAATTATTGCTAAACCACCACGCTCAGCAACCGCTTTAACAGCATTATAAATTTTATCTTGTAATGGTTTTACTAATTCCTGACGTTTTTTAAACAACTCTCCGTCAACACCAAAACGTTGTTTCTGTAATTCTTTTACTTCTTTTTCTTTATTGATAATTTCATTCTCGCGTTTTTTCTTCATGTCATCAGTTAGCAAAATCGCATCTGCCTGATACGCTTTATACAACTTGTCGATTTCTGTATACTTGGCTTCAATTTCTTTTTGCCAATCCACCGATAGTTTATCAATTTCTCCTTGAGCAGCTTTGTACTCAGGTATGCTTGTTAAAATATAATCGGTGTCAACATAACCAAGTTTTTGAGCCTTAACAGCAAAGCTACTTAGTGCTACAATCGCTAAAATGGAAATAATCTTTTTCATTTTTATAGTGTTTAATAGTTAAGCAATCATAAGGTGTGCCAAGATACGGAATATACTGAAATTAACATTTTTTGCATTACATTTCTCCCAATTGCCCTCCAATGGTAAAGTGGAACTGGCCCTTCCCATTTCCAATACCCGGGTTACCCGGCACATTATCAAATCCCCATCCGTAATCAACACCCAACAATCCAAACATTGGTAAAAATACGCGCAGACCAAATCCTGCACTTCGTTTTACTTGAAACGGATTATATTGTTTGTAATTCGACCACGCATTTCCTGCTTCAGCAAAACCTAAAACAAATATTGTGGCCTGCGGATTTAATGTAATCGGATATCTTAATTCCATAGTATAGCGCGAACAAATAGGGTCTCCTTGTGCAGAGGATAAAGAATTATCTGTATAACCTCTTAATCCAATAATTTCACGAGCCACAAAGTTTTGATAACCACTTAACCCACTACCGCCTAAGTAAAACCTTTCGAAAGGAGAAATACCAACCTCTTTGTTGTAATAGGTTAAGAAACCAAAACCAACTTTTGTACGCAACACTAAGTTACGCGCTTCTTTACCCTCACCCTTGGCGCGTTTATTAGTAAGCTGCGTGTACCATTCAGCTGTAAATTTATATTTTTGGTATTCGATAAATCGATAACGAGATTGTTGTGTGGAGTGCACATAATCTTTTCCGTTAAAGGAAGAATAAGGCGGAGTCCATTGTCCGTGAAAAACAAAGTTAGAACCATTTTTAGGATAGATTGGCGCATCAATGGAATTACGTGAAATATTTAAACCAAGATTAATGTCGTTTGCATAACCTGTAGTTAAAATGAAATAAGGATATTTATATAAATCATAATAGTTATAACTTAAATTGGTATACATCTGAAAATAATCATCAGGCCACTTTAAACGTTTACCGAAACCAAGTGAGCCGCCCCAAATGTTCATGGTGCTTCTTAATGGATTATCAGTTTTCATGCCAGCAACTTTAATTTTATTTTTTACGCCATTCGAGAACGTAGAGTGGAAGGCGGAAACAGTTAGAGAGTTAGGCTTCTTCCCGCCTAACCAAGGTTCAGTAAATGAAATATTATAAGATTGATAATACAAACCATTGGTTTGTGCTTGTACACTAAAACGCTGTCCGTCACCAGTTGGTAAAGGCTTCCAATATTCTTTCTTAAAGAAATTACGCATCGAGAAATTGTTGAAGGTAACACCAAGTGTACCAATTAACCGGCCACCACCCCAACCACCGGAAAGTGTAATTTGATCGTTTGGTTTTTCTTCAACGCTATATTCAATGTCAACCGTTCCCTCTGCAGGATTTGGTATTGGTTGTGGCACCATTTTTTCAGGATCAAAATAACCGAGTTGCGATAATTCACGAACCGTTCGCATGATATCAGAACGACGGAATAATTGTCCTGGCCTTGTACGGATCTCGCGGAAAATTACATGATCGTTTGTTTTATCATTACCCTTAACGGTAACTTTATTGATGATGGCCTGTTTACCCTCATACATTTGAATGTCATAATCAATGGTATCGTTATGAATATTGGATTCAGTAGGATTTACCTGGAAGAACAAATATCCGTCATCCATGTAAAGAGATTGCACATCAAATCCATTGGGGTTATTAAATAATTTTTGTTCGAGATGACTTTGATCAAATATATCGCCTGGTTTAATGTTTAAAATAGTATCGAGCTGACCACTTCTGTATTTGGTATTTCCGAACCATTTAAATTTTCCGAAATAGAATTTGTGACCTTCTTCTAAAAACACATCAATCTTTACGCGCTTACGACTCACAAACGTAACCGTATCGCGAACAACACGTGCATCACGATAACCCTTACTGTTGTATTTTGCTATAATCGCCGGTAAATCTTTTGCTAAATTATCTTCTAAATATTTTCCGGAGTTAAAAGGGTTATAAAAATGAAAAGGTTTGCTGTCTTCCATTTTACGTCGAAGTTTCCAACTGGCAATAGTTTCATTGCCATGAAAAGTTAAAGATTTAATCCGTACTTTTTTACCGCGATTTACATTGATGTATAAAATAGTATGAGGTGTTTTTGCTAAACGATCGGGCTCTTGCGTAATTGTGATTTTTGCATTGTAAAACCCTTTATTCACAAAATAATCACGCACTGTGTTTTTTACAAATCCTAATGCATAATCCGTTACAACTTTTTCTCGCACCAAACGTATTTTAGTACGAATTTCATCCGCTTCGTTTTTACGAACTTTTCCTCTGAACGAAAACTTTGATAAACGCGGGCGCTCTGTAATATCAATCCGTAAAAAAACATCTTTACCAATTATTTTTTCCTGATAAATTTTTATGTTCTCAAACAAACCTTGTTTCCACAAAGCCTTAATGGCGTCACTGGTTTTGTCACCCGGAATTTTAATTTTATCACCTACCACTAGTCCAGATAATAATTTGATAACGTTTTTATCTGTGAAACTAGCACCACCAACTTCAATACCACCAATTATATATTCTTTGGGCGTCGCATAATCTAAACCTGGTAATGAGTCTTGCTGAGAAAACAAACGGGTTGCCAATAGCAAACAAAATAAAAATATGTAAGTAAAATTTACTTTCATTTACTTTGCTGGCTTATTTGCTCGCTAGTTTTCCCGAAACGTCGTTCGCGCGATTGATATGAATGAATAGCTTCGAAAAAATCTTGTTTTCTAAAATCAGGCCAAAGTTTATCTGTAAAATAAAATTCAGCGTAAGCCAATTGCCATAATAAAAAATTACTAATGCGGTGTTCACCGCTAGTGCGTATCATTAATTCAGGATCAGGGTATTTTGTTGTGCATAGGTACGAAGAAATAGTTTCTTCTGTAATATCACTTGCTTTTAATTTTCCTGCGGCAACTTGTTCTGCAATTTCTTTAACGCCATTAGTAATTTCCCATTTAGAAGAATAACTTAATGCAAGCACTAAAGTTAATCGCGTATTGTTTTTTGTTGTATTGATCGATTCTTGTAATTCGGTAAAACAACTTTCAGGTAAACTTTTTAAATTTCCAACAGCTTCTAACTTTACTCCATTTTTATTGAGTTGCGGCGTTTCCATGCTAATTGTCGCAACTAATAATTCCATCAAGGCATCTACTTCTTCTTTTGGGCGGTTCCAGTTTTCGGTGCTGAAGGCATAAAGGGTTAAATATTTTACACCAACTTCTGCCGCGGCTTCAACAATTTCGCGAACCGAGTTTACGCCTTCATGATGACCAAAAATTCGGTCTTCACCTTGCTGTTTAGCCCAACGCCCATTACCATCCATAATAATGGCAATATGCTGTGGTATTTTATCTTTGTTTATAGTGCTCATTAAAATATTGCAAGGCTGGCAAATTTAACAAAAAACCGCTAAATGCCCTCTAATAAGAGGTGTTTTGACAAGTATTTATAGGGTTTTAATAAATTTTGTGACTAATCAAATCCGGTAGCATAACAAGGTTCGGGGCTGAGGGAAAGTTTAATGTTTAGTGTTAAACCAAAAAACACATACCAGTCTTTAGTACGAGGATTACCGCGTTGTGAATTTATCTCGCCGCCACCATCTTTTGTACGATTGGAAAATGCCATTCCGAGAGCGCCATTTGGTGGATTTACGCTTGGATTTGGATATGTTTTACTTACGTCGTCGATGTAATCTGTAAATGTTTTTCGAGGCCCCCATTCTAAACCTATGCCTACTTTTTTAGCTACATTTAATTTTATACCGCACCCAAACGGAATGCCAATTTGCCATAAACGATATTTTTTTGTTTCGCCTTCGGTGCGTAATTCACGAAGCGATTCCCATTGTCCGCCTCCCAAATTACCCATGGGCCTGAAATTGAAAACATTTATTCCTGCAAATAAAAAAAACGAAAATTTGTGTTTGTCATTGCTAATTCGATACTCTAAAAAATTAAATTCTGCTAAAACATGGAATTCGTTTACGCGCGATTTAAAATTTAAATTTCGCTTGCGCTGATCTTTATCTTCACTCTGTGAATCATCTCCCTGAATGCTTCCAAAATTTAAACCGCCTCTGAATGCATATCTGTAATTTGGTGTGAAACGATAAAAAACCCCACCTGCGGGCTGACTCAGAAAAAAATGTCTGCCAGGATTTAAATCACCCAAATAGTAAGAGCCGCCTAAAAAAATCCCAACCTCATGTTGTCGGAAATTACGTGAGCGCTTTTGAGCCTGAAGCTGACCAAAGGCTAAAAACACTAAAAATATGATAATGAGGCGTTTCAAGGTATAATAAAACGCAAATATCGGTATTTTATTACTAGAAAAAATGTTAAAAATTAAGCTTTATCTTGTTGAAAATCAAGTACTAATACTTCTTTTTCGAAAAAACTAGGCTTCGAAACCCTAACAGGCTACAATTCGCTAATTTCGCCATACAAAACAGTCAGCTATATGATTCAGATAAAATCTTTTGTTTTCGGGCCTTTTCAGGAAAATACTTATGTGCTTTGGGATGAAACTTTGGAGGCTGTTGTGATAGATCCAGGCAATAGTTCTACAACAGAACATCTACAATTAAAAAATTTTATTGCGAAAAATAATTTACAATTAAAACGCTTGTTGTTAACACACGCACACATTGATCATATAAACGGAAATCGTTTTGTGTTTGACACTTGGGGATTTTTACCAGAAGTTCATAAAGAAGATTTACCCTATGTTGAACGACATAAACAAGTTGCCGATATGTATGGTTTGCCTTGCGAAGAATCGCCTTTGCCAAAATTTTTTTTGAAAGAAGGAGAAACCATTTTATTCGGAAAAAGTAAATTGGAAATGATTTTTACTCCAGGACATTCGCCGGGGAGCATTACATTTTATTGTAATGAACAAAAATTTGTAATTGCAGGTGATGTTTTATTTTACGGAAGTATTGGTCGCACCGATTTACCTGGAGGAGACCATGAAACTTTAATAAACTCAATAAAGAAAAATTTATTTCCCTTGGGAGATGATGTAAAAGTGTATAACGGTCACGGGCAACCCACCACCATTGGTTTTGAGAGAGAAAATAATCCCTTTTTGGTTTAACCCAAATAAATGCGGAAGAATAAAAGACAAAGTCGCCAAAAAACCCGACAGTTGTAATAATAAGTTAGAAAAATTATTTGAGGTTACGAAACCTTAAATTTTTTCTTTTCAGAAATTAATTCAACAACTGTTTCTGAAATTTGTTTTGGTGAGAAGCCGCACTCCTCATATAATTCTTTTTGTTCGCCGTGTTCAATAAAATGATCAGGAATGCCGAGACGTTTTATTTGTGCATTGTAATTATTATCAGCCATAAATTCTAAAACTGCAGAGCCCATACCGCCAATAATAGTTCCGTCTTCAACCGTAATTATTTTTTTGTATTTAGAAAACACTTCATGTAATAAAGCTTCATCAATTGGCTTTGCAAAGCGCATATCATAATGCGCCGGAGAAATATTTTCTTTTTCTAATAGTGTAATTGCTTCAGTCACTAAATTTCCAGGATGCCCTAAAGATAAAATAGCAACATCTTTTCCATCACGTATTTTTCTTCCTTTACCAATTTCTAGTTTTGCAAATGGTGTTTTCCAATTTACCATTACGCCATTTCCTCGAGGATAACGAATACTAAAACAACCTTGCGTTTCATCAAGTTGAGCAGTGTACATTAAATTACGCAACTCTTCTTCATTCATCGGGGCGCTAACAATCATATTTGGAATACAACGGAAATAAGGAATATCAAACGCACCGTGATGGGTTGGGCCATCTGCGCCGGCTAATCCGCCGCGGTCTAAACAAAAAACAACTTTTAAATTTTGTAAAGCAACATCATGTACAACCTGATCGTAAGCGCGCTGCATGAATGACGAATAAATATTACAAAACGGAATTAATCCTTGTGTAGCTAATCCTGCGCTAAATGTAACGGCATGTTGCTCTGCAATACCAACATCAAACGCACGATTAGGCATCGCTTTCATCATAATATTTAATGAGCAGCCCGATGGCATCGCGGGAGTAATGCCCATTATTTTTTCATTCTTCTCTGCTAATTCAACAATGGTGTGACCAAATACATCCTGATATTTCGGAGGCTGAGGTTCTTTAGGAACGACTTTAATTATCTCACCTGTTTCTTTATTAAACAAGCCCGGGGCGTGCCACGTTGTTTCATTTCCTTCTTCAGAAAATTTATAACCTTTGCCTTTTTTGGTTAGTACGTGTAAAATTTTTGGCCCTGGAATATCTTTTAAATCGGCTAACACTTTTGTTAAACGAACAACATCGTGCCCATCAACCGGACCGAAATAACGAAAGTTAAGAGATTCGAATAAATTACTTTGGTTTAACAGAGAAGTTTTAATAGAAGTCTGAACTTTTGAAACAATTTCTTGAGCACTTTTTCCAAACGTACTTAATTTCCCAAGCATATTCCAAACATCATCTTTAACCTGATTGTAGGTGTGGGAAGTGGTGATGTCCGTTAGATATTCTTTCAGCGCACCAACGTTAGGGTCGATGCTCATACAATTATCATTCAGCACAACTAATAAATTAGCATGCTCAACACCAGCGTGATTTAAAGCTTCGAATGACATACCTGCCGTCATAGCACCATCGCCAATAACCGCAATGTGATGTTTATCTTTTAAGCCTTTGTATTGAGAAGCCACTGCCATTCCTAATGCTGCGCCAATGGAAGTCGAGGAGTGTCCAACGCCAAACGTATCGAAATTACTTTCGCTACGTTTCGGAAAACCACTTATGCCTTTATAAATTCTATTGGTGTGAAAATTGTCACGACGGCCAGTAATAATTTTATGTCCGTATGCCTGATGGCCCACGTCCCAAACTAGCTGATCGTATGGTGTATTAAAAATATAATGGAGGGCGGTGGTTAATTCAACAACACCTAAGGATGCGCCAAAGTGACCGCCTTTTACGGACACGATATCGATAATAAACTGCCGTAATTCAGTACAGAATTGCTCGAGTTGATCTTCGCTTAATTTTTTTAGGTCGTCCGGACTGTCAACCTTGGCTAATAATTCGCCAGGTATAACTCCCGATCCTTTTACAAACTCCATTGATACAAAGATAATACAAAAATTCTAAGGTTTTTAACGCGAAAATGGACGGTAAATTATGAGTTATAAGATAAGATTTGTTAAATCATTTCCCCACTTTCACCCTAATGCCTTCACTATGACTGGTAAACTCCGGAGCATACATACACTGTATTGTTGTAACTCCATTGCTGAAGTCGCCATAGTGATTAACTACTAGTGGATATTCAAATAGATAAGTTCCCTTGTTTAAATAGGAGAAGAAGAAGTTAGTAGCGGCATCTCTTGTGCTTTCATAATATCCTAAACCATCCTGCCATTTGTAGCCACTGAAAACATTGGTTGGCTCAAAGCCTGCAGCGCGCATATCTTTCATATGAACGTAACTCATATCGCGGTCAACACGCAATTCAATTCTTACTTTTATTTTATCGCCTAATTTTAATTTAGTTGTAGCAGTTATCGGTTCAATAACCGGACCACCCGCTGTGTTTTTTAATATGAACAATTGTTTTTTAATTTTCAAGGGTGTTTCGTGAGGTGTAATTTTATCGAGTTGTTCAAAATATTGCCAGTAAACCGCACCATAACTTACACCTTTATCTTTTTTGGCTACTTTAATTTTACTCATTGATGTTTTAATATCTGAGCCCGACCACGTTTTTTTGAAGTAACCCGTTCCTGGTTCAGCGTTTATTGTTTTATCATTTTTCGGATCCAAAACAATATCACCAACGGTAATTTCAACATTTGGCTCTGTAGATAGCCAATCTGTTCCTTTTAATAATAAAGCGTAAACCGCTTCAGTAGTGGCGCGTGTTGTTCCCCAATGTTGCGTTTGTTTGCTTTTTATTAACCACGTTTTTAAATCATCAACAGCTTTTAAATCGTTAGTTACTTCGTCAAATGCTTCAATCATCAGCGCTTGCATTTCTATTGGAGCTTCATACCAATAGTAACCATAATTTTCTTTCCAGTACATTCCCATTTCTTCGCTGTTCAACGAATTTTCTTTTAACGATTTTAAAATATCTTTTGGTGTTTTTAAATCTGCATTACGATGTAAGCTCAATGCAATCATGCCTTGCATGTAACGACTGTTTTGTAACCAATACGTTTGCTCTTGCTTTTTGTAATATTCAAAATGCTCTTTGTTTCTGTTGGACAAGTTAATGTCTTTAAAAAAACTTCTCATATATAAATACTGAACGGCCATATAACTTAAATGATTAGTCGTTTTCCAATCTTTATTATATTTTTTCGTGTACTCATATTCTTCACGCATTCTATTATCGCAATACTGCACAGCGTTCGTCACCATACTCCATATTTCAGAATTCTCGCGAGCTTTAATAGCACCTAATTTATCCATGTGTCCGAATCCACAAGCAATGTGTTGAGTAATATACCAATCATCTGGTCCTCCCTCGAACCACCAGAAACCACCATTGGATGTTTGCGCTTTTTGTAATTTTTTAAACGCACGCGCCTGTTCATTCGCCATTTTATTTAAATCGAATAACAAGCCAACGCGTTTTTTATTTTCACTCTCGCTTTTTGATTGCAATACCCAAGGCGTTTCTTCTAATACAACCGCTTTTAATTCCTGATTTTTTTCGAGGTTAGATAAAAAAGCATCTGGACTAGACGTTTTCCAGGCTTCAAAAATAGCTTTGATTTTTGGTTTTGAATTTACAACGTATGAAGATAATGTATTGGCATAGTAACGTGAAAACGTTTGTTCTGCACATTCATAAGGATATTCCATTAAATAAGGAAGTGCCTGAATTGCATACCATGCCGGATTAGCAGTGAATTCTAAGGTGTAAGAATGATTTTTTAGTGTTGTTGAATTATTATTTTGATTACCAAACTTAACAAAATCAAATTCTTTAGTTTGATTACTGCGAATTGGCAATGGCATACTTTCTGTTACCAACATACGGTTAGTCAACACAGGCACTGCCATTTCTTCACCATCACTAAAGTTTCCAGCTTTTGCTACAATTTTATATTTAATAGCAGAATATCCTTCGGGAATCGCAATGTTCCATTCGATAGTTGTGCTTAACCCTTTTTTCGCTGAGAAATCTCTATAACCAATGGTTGGGAACGGTCCCGAAACCGCTTCAATCATTTTTGCAGAGATTTCTTGTTCAGTTAACGCGTCATATAATTTTAATTCAGCAGAACCCTTCATATCAGCTTCTGATAAATTGGAAATTTTAGAAATGAAAGTCATTTTATCACCTTCACGGAAGAAGCGCGGAACATTTGGCTGCACCATTAATTCTTTTTGTGTTACGACTTCTTTTGTAAACTGACCAATTTTTAAATCCTTTGTGTGAGCAAGCCCCATCACTTTCCATTTGGTTAAACTTTCAGGAACCGTAAATTTAATTACGGTCTCACCTTTTTCATTGGTTTCTAAATGTGGGAAGAAGAAAGCGGTTTCATTAAAGTTGCTTCTTGCTTTTACATTATTTAAGCCGTCATCTTTTCCTTTATTACGATTATCCTTATCTGCGCCACCCATTGGTTGATTTTTACCACCGCTCTTTCCAAGTCCAGGCCCATCACCATAGCCAACGCCACTTTCCGCTTCTTCTTTTTGCTCTGAGACTTTTGAATCATCTTTTGATGTTTCAGCGCGTGCCATTGATTTTTTTGGTGAAGGAGCAGATTTCGTTGTTGTCACTTCATCCATTGCTAAATTACCTGAAGCTTCAGGATAAGCACCATCGCCTTCATACTCACGACCGCCTCTATAATAATAGTTGCTGTAAAAGTATAAGCCGAAATAATTTAAATAATCATAATAGCGAGATGGAACCGATGTATAATTATTACTTAAGTTATTAAACTCAGTAGAGTTATTTTGTTGACCAACACCCGATGTCCAATTTAATTTTGCGTAATAGGTGTTGTAAACATTAAAATACCAACTGTTAGAGGCGAATGCATCTAATGATGCGTCATACATCGAAGCCATTAGTTCAGCAGCAGCTTTGTCGCCTTTTTTGTCTTTGATAATTAATTTCCACTCTTCTTCTTGTCCTGGTAATAATTTATTTCTGAACGTTTGAAATTCAATATCCAATTCTTTATTAGTATACGGAACAGTAACAATATTACTGTGATGATAAAAACGATTATTTTTTATAAACGTAGTATGAAACGCAAAATTACCTCTATACGATTCATCAACTACAAGCTCATTTGGTTTCATAGAGCCGCTCATCGTTTTTGTAACTAATGCTTTTCCCTGATGCTCCAACTCAAACATGTAATTTGTGTTCTGATATGCAGATTGCATGATGTAAGAAACCTTTTCTCCTGGCTCAGCTTTTGTTTTTGGAAAATAGAACCAATCTGGATTTTGTTCAGGCATTTCTAAATTATCAGGACTAAACAAAGTAAAATAATTAAACGCTTTTACCTCTTCACCAAATTTATCTTTACACATTGCTTCAATAATGTACACGCCTGGTTTTTGATTTTTTAATTCGGCGGCTAAATCATATTCTGTTTTAGCTCCTGTGTCAAAAGTTTTTTCTAGCACTTTATTTTCTTTTTCCCATTTGTATTTATTTAATTCATCGGCATACAAATCGGTTGGGAAAGTGTTGTAATACTCTTCTTTGGTTAATGCATGTCTATCAGGTTGTGCCCAAATACGATTTCTGAAAACTTTGTCAGGTTGTTTTAATTTGTAAACGGTAAAACTTCCTTTAGTGGCTTCAGCAACACCATTTAAATTGTAAGTGGTTACATTAAAAGGTTTAATTGTGGTTTGGTCAATTATGTCATCACCATCTATATTTAATTTTATAGCCTGATACCCAACCGTTGCATAAGTTTCTGTGCTGTGTGTTTCGCCATTGATATCGATAACATCAGCCATTACTTTATATTGATACGTAGCCTGACTTGTTTTTGAAACACTTTCATCTGGCAAGGCTTTAAACTTAATTATATATGCGCCTGTATCATTAGTAATAGTTTCTCCATTGGTAATTTCAACTTCACTTCCTGAATTAGAATACGAACGATACCACCAATACCAATACGGATAATTTATTTGACGAATAACTCTGTAATTTACTTTTGCGCCATCAATCACATTTCCTGCATAAGCTTTTGCGATACCCGTAACCGTAATCTCATCATTAATTTTGTATGAACCTTTTATTGTGTTAAAATTGGTTTCAAATTTCGGACGTTTATAATCTTCCACAGAAAAATAAGCCTGACCATGATTGTCTGTAATTCGCATTTGTCCATTTAACACACCTTGTGGCGCAACAAACGAACCGCTTACACTTCCGAATTCATTGGTAATTAAATCTTGTGATGCTATTTTCTGATAATTTACATCGTAAAATGTTACAGTTACAGGGTAATTAGTTTTTATTTTATAGTTGTCGTTGTTTTTTCCTTCTAAAACAATGGATTTAAAATAAACGGTTTGCCCCGGACGATAAATAGCTCTATCAGTAAAAATGAATGAACGCATTTGTACATAATCATTATTGTAAGGCTTGTAAGTGTAATAACTGTTATTATTAAAATACGTATCGTTGCCATTAATTATTTCTACAAAAAACGAACGGTCTTCATCTTTGTCATAACTAATATTAAAAAAACCTTTATCATCTGTTTTTTTAAATTCTCCTTTTTTTACTTCATATTCGCGTGTTACATAACTGTATTTTTCATGCCACACTTGAACGTTTACGTTTTTTAGTGGCTCGCCGGTTTGACGGTTCATCGCGTAAAAATCATACGAGCCATCATCTTTGCGACGCTCAATGGTTGTAATGTCTGATGAAATTACCTGCGCATAAGAGGTTAAATTACTTTCATATTTAAAATCGGGACTTAAAGAAGAAATAATTATATAATATCCTGCAACCAAATCCGGAACTTTTATTTCTAAATTATGACTTTGATAATCGCCATCATTTGGTATTTCCTGCTCAAATGTTTTTACGGTTGGTAAAGAATTTATTTTGTTATACAATTTATCACTGTAATAATTTCTGTAAAGTTTGCGTAATTCTAAATGCGATGTTTTTACAATTTTAAAATACATCTTATTAATATTAGTTGTCGCTACCATTGCACGAAATGGTTTTCCTGGTTCATTTACTTCTTCAACAACCAAATTCATGGTCTTTGCTTCTATGGAAGCAATAATGTTGTGACATTCTTTTGCCCCATAAGACTCTGGAAATTTTTTAATGGCTTGTTCACAAATCTCTTTAGCTGTTTTTTTATACCATTTGTAATTATCACTTTGTAAAGGAGCGTATTGATTTGCTTTTTGTAAATACCAATTCGCCATTCGTTGATCGATTTCAGTAACGCGGGGGCTTGCCGAAAACTTGGACTCTAATCCTTTCAAAGAATTAAAATACAGAGTATCTTTCTTTGCGTTTTGAGAATTGTTGTGAACGTAATCCAAACGTAATAATTCAACATCAATCAACGCATCAGGATTGTTATCGTGTTGATGAAAACGAATTACATCTTGCATTAATCTTAAGGCATAATATTTTGTCTCTAAACTATCAGACGGATTCTTAATGTCTGCATTTAAAAATTCAGGATACGCTTTTAAATACACTTCGTCATTAACCGTAAAACGATTGGCCGGACGAGAAATATCCGGTTCTTGTCCCATAAAAAAGCCAAGCGCGCGATGCGCCAAGAAATCATAAAGTGTTGGTCGCCATTTGCGACATTCGGCTGTTCCTTTTTCAATAATCGCATCATAAATATCAATCTTTGTGCGTTTTAAACTATCGGGTTTATCTAATGAAGCTTTGTAATTTTTAATAGTGGCATCAGTAATTGTTTTTAAATCCCAAGTGGTGATATCATCATTTTTGAAATTTACCGCTGTGCTTCTGTTATAAAATTTCCAACGGTTATTTTGAAAATACTGCCAATAGGCGTCGGCCAAAATACTTTGTAAAACAGGTTTTATAGGATATTTTGCGGCGGTAGCTTCGTCACGTAATTTGATAATGGATTTCTCTAAAGAGAATTCTTCTTTAGATGCTTCAAACTTCATGCGATGCAAAATGGCTTTTACAAATTGCGCAGCGTTATTATCGGTTTTTGCTTTATCATAAATTACCTCTACTACTTTTAAAGCAGACTCAGTTAAACCTTTGTTTTGGCAGCTGTCGACACGTTTCCAAAGTTTTTCGTAACTATCACCTTTATTAATGATGAAATCAGCTTGTTTAGTAAAAAAATTACTGAAAAATCCCATTGAGATAATGGCACTTGCCACGCACATCAATAAAACGGTATAAATTTTTCTGAATGTCATAATCTTGTTTTTATGCTATTTAGATGTAGAGGAAGCACTATTTCCATAAAAAAACCGAAAAATTAAGCTTCTGGTGTATTTTATTGTAAAATAGAGCGTTATTTCTTGTAAATCCTAGGGAAATGAAATAAAATTCGGGCAAATATTTAGATTAAACTATGATAAAATGAACAAAAAAATCACGAAATTTAACCACTTAGCATAAACATTTATGGAAGCAATTATCGACTTATTAAAGATTATTTTACCCGCAACAGTAGTTTTTTTAGCTGTATTCTTTCTTTTTCAAAAATTTTTTAAAAATGAGGAAAGTCGCCGCGACCATGAAGTTAAAAAGGCAGCCATTAATTTGACGATGCCGCAAAAAATTCAGGCTTACGAGCGGATTGTTATTTTTTTAGAGCGCGTGAATCCGAATAATCTGGTTATTCGTGTAAACAAGCACGGCATCACTAGCAGACAATTGCATCAGGATTTAATTAGTACTATTAAATCAGAATACGAACATAATATTTCGCAACAAATATTTGTATCGCATAATACATGGGAGTTGGTAAAAACATCAAAAGAAGAAATAATTAAATTGATAAACATTGCTGCTACAAAAGTACCAACTGATGCCCCGAGCAATGAATTAGCAATGATGATTTTAAATATTGTAGCGAACGTAGATAAGAAAATGCCAAACGAAATCGCTTTGGAATACGCAAAAAAAGAAATTTCTAAAATATTTTAATCTAAGATTCTTCCTAGTGAAGAATGCAGAAGTATGGAAAACCTTTTCACAGAATTTACCGGCGTTACTTCCGCCCAATGGAAAGAACAAATAATTAAAGATTTAAAAGGCGTTGATTTTAATCAACTGGTTTGGAAAACCCATAACGGATTTGATGTAAATCCTTTTTATAATTCCGAAAACCTTACTGGCAAACACGAGCCAATATTTACCAATAGTGATTGGGACATTTGTGAACAAATTATGGTTGCTGATGAAAAGGAAGCGAATGCGCGTGCGTTAAAAGCATTAGAAGGTGGAGCAAGCGGACTTTCATTTTTTATAAATAAAAAAGTTAATACAGCTGCATTAATAAAAGATATTTCTTTAGAACACGTTTACTCTCAATTTGTAATTACAAATGATGCGCTCCATGTTTTGGAAGATTTAAAAGCGCATTATGGAAAAATAAATGAACATGACGGAAAAATAAAATGTTTTGTCAATATTGATCCTTTGCATTTGTTTGCGTTTTATGGTGAATGGCATGATGATGGGGAAAAGGATTTATCAGTATTAAATAAACTGCAGCACATTCCCGTAAACGTAAGTTTGTATGAAGATGCAGGAGCGAGTACAGTGAATGAATTAGCAATAGGTTTAGCACATACTAATGAATATTTTAATTATTTATCCGAACAAAATAGTTTAAAAAACAAATCACTTCATCTTTCATTTTCATGCGCACCTGATTTTTTTACTGAGATTGCTAAACTTCGTGCGTTCAGAAAACTAATTGCATTGTTGCAAGAACAATACAAAATAAATTTCCCGGTTCATATTCATGTACAGACAACAATGGCGGATAAAAGTTGTATGGACATTTACAATAACATGTTGCGAACAACAACAGAGGGCATGAGCGCTGTAATTGGTGGCGCGGATAGTTTAACAATTCTTCCTTACAATGAAGCTTTCGATAAACCTTCTGTTTTTGCTTCACGAATTGCAATTAACCAACAACACATTTTAAAAGACGAGAGTTATTTGAATAAGGTAGCTGATATTTCTGCAGGTTCTTATTATATTGAATCCATTACTGAATCTATTGCGGAAAAAGCTTGGGAACAATTTAAGGTTATTGAAAGTAAGGGCGGATTTATAACTTGCTTAAAAAATAATTTTATTCAAGATTTAATTGAAAACGGAGCAAACGCATTAAAAGAAGAAGTAAAAAGCGGAAAATTAGTTTTAGTCGGCGTTAATAAGTTTGAAAATAAGAATGAGAAAATAAATTATTACGGTGGAAAAGAAGTATCGATTACCGGAAAAGAAATTAAACCGATAAAGCCAATTCGTATTGCTTCAGAAATTGAAAAAGAAAAATCAACAACTAATTGAACTAATGAGAAAAGATTTTTCTAATATAAATTATAAATCAAGTTCTAATTTAGAATCACTTAATTCTAAAAAGGAAAATTTTGTCACGGCCGAACAAATAGATATAAAACCAATTTATACTTCTGCAGATACAAAATTATTGGAGCATTTAAATTTTGGAGCAGGCATTGCTCCATTTACACGCGGACCTTATTCAAGTATGTACGTACAGAATCCATGGACGATTCGTCAGTATGCAGGATTCAGTACAGCAGAAGAAAGTAACGCATTTTATAGAAGAAATTTAGCAGGCGGACAAAAAGGACTATCAGTTGCATTTGATTTAGCAACGCATCGGGGTTATGATAGCGATCACGAACGCGTGCAAGGAGATGTTGGAAAAGCGGGAGTAGCAATTGACTCAATTCTTGACATGAAAGTTTTGTTTGATCAGATTCCTTTAGATCAAATGAGTGTTTCCATGACGATGAACGGCGCGGTTCTTCCAATTCTAGCATTTTATATTGTTGCCGCAGAGGAGCAGGGCGTTAGTATGGATAAGTTGAGTGGCACTATTCAAAACGATATTTTAAAAGAGTTCATGGTGCGGAATACATATATTTATCCACCCTCTTCATCCATGAAAATTATTGCAGATATTTTTGAGTTTACCTCGAAGAATATGCCAAAATATAATTCTATTTCTATTAGTGGTTATCATATGCAGGAAGCCGGAGCAACGGCTGATATTGAATTGGCATACACCTTAGCAGATGGATTAGAATATATTCGCACGGGTGTAAAAGCGGGATTAGACATTGATGCGTTTGCGCCGCGCTTATCTTTTTTCTGGGCTATTGGCATGAACCATTTTATGGAGATTGCAAAAATGCGCGCAGCCAGAATGTTATGGGCAAAAATTGTAAAACAATTTAATCCTAAATCCGCAAAATCATTAGCATTACGCACGCATTGTCAAACGAGCGGATGGAGTTTAACAGAACAAGATCCTTATAACAATGTTGCTCGTACTTGCATTGAAGCATTAGCTGCAGCAATGGGCGGTACACAAAGTTTACACACGAATGCATTAGATGAAGCGATTGCATTACCAACTGATTTTAGCGCACGTATAGCGCGTAACACCCAATTGTTTTTACAACAGGAAACAAATATTTGTAAAGTAGTTGACCCTTGGGGGGGTTCTTATTATGTGGAGAGTTTAACTAATGAGCTAGCACAAAAAGCCTGGGCATTAATTCAAGAGGTAGAAGAATTAGGCGGAATGGCAAAAGCTATTGAAACGGGAATTCCGAAAATGAGAATTGAAGAGGCCTCTGCAAGAAAACAAGCACGTATTGATGGCGGAAAAGATATTATCGTAGGTGTAAATGCATTTAAAACAGATGAAAAAACAAACGTTGAAGTAAGAGATGTTGATAATGCAAAAGTACGCGACCAGCAATTAGAGCGGTTGAAGAAATTGAAAGCTGAACGTAATGATGCTGAAGTTCAAAAAGCATTGGATGCTTTAACAGAATCAGCAAAGACCGGAAAAGAAAATTTATTAGAGCTTGCTATTAACGCTGCCCGTGTTCGCGCATCGTTAGGTGAAATTTCATTTGCTTTAGAAAAAGTTTTTGGTCGGTACAAAGCCAATATTCGTTCAATTGCAGGAGTATATAGTAAAGAAATCAGTATGGATAAAGATTTTGCAAAAGCACGTGAATTAGCAGATAAATTCGCGGCACAAGATGGCCGTCGCCCTCGTATTATGGTGGCAAAAATGGGACAAGATGGTCACGATCGCGGCGCGAAAGTTATTGCAACGGGTTTTGCCGACATGGGATTTGATGTGGATATTGGCCCTTTATTTCAAACGCCTGCCGAAGCAGCAAAACAAGCTATAGAAAATGATGTGCATATTTTAGGTATTAGCAGTTTAGCGGCGGGACATAAAACATTGGTACCACAAGTGATTGAGGAATTAAAAAAATATAAACGTGAAGATATTATTGTTGTAGCTGGCGGCGTTATTCCACAACAGGATTATGATTTCTTATATAAAGCTGGCGTATCTTTTATTTTTGGACCGGGAACTGTAATTGCGAAATCAGCGCAGGAGATATTGGAAAAATTATTGAAGGGGTTAAAATAGTAATGAAGCGCCTGAATTATATTTTTATTTTTTTGGCCTTGTGTTACAGTCTTTCTGCTGATAATTATATTGATAGTTTAAAGCAAAGATTAAAAACAAATTTACAGGATTCCGAGCGGGTGGCAGCTTACGTTGGTATTGCAAACAACTATGGATACTCAAACATACCTGATTCGGCATTACGTTTTTTTGATTTAGCAACGAAATTAGCTAAAAAAGTTTCTGATATTAAGTTTGCAACGATGGTGTTGTATTATCAAGGATATTTCTACCAAAATGACGGAAATTATGCCGCAGCTATAAACTATTTCACAAAAGCATTAACTAATTACATTAAAATTAACCGAACAATAAGAATTGGCGACACTTATAACTCGTTGGGGGTTACCTATTATTATAAGGGAAACTTCGATAGCGCAATAGTTTGCTACAACAAAGCGGTTCCATATTTCGAAAAAGCAAAAGATAATTTAGGAGCGGCGCGTTGTTATAATAATATTGGGATAATGTTTGATGTAAAGGGGGATAGGGTTAAGTCAGTTGAAAGCTATATTAAGGCAATAAAAATTTATGAAAAAAACAAACGGGAAGACCTGAACATAGGCCCATATCAAAATATAGCTTTAGTTTATTTAACACATAAACAGTTTCCAGAAGCCTTAAAGAATCTTGAAATTGCTAAATCAATTTGTGTAAAATATAAAGATGATGAGAATTTATGCCGTGTTTTTAATTCAATGGGATCTACACTTGATAATATGGGTAGAGGAACAGAAGCAACCCATTTTTTTATTGATGCTTTGGGCTTAGCGGATAAATTAAATAATGAAAGCTTAAAAGCAATAAGCTTAACAAATTTAGGAGAAAATTATTTAGTCTTAAAAAAATACGAAGAGGGAGAAAAAACATTGTTGCAGTGTGTTGAATTGAAAAAGAAATTAGACAACCCCGTTAGCCTGGGGATTTCACAAATTGCTTTGGCACAGGCCTATTTCAAAAATAAAAAATTTGATTTAGCTATTCAATTGTATAAAGCCGGATTAAAAAAAGTAGAAACGGCCGATTACAAAGAGTATCAGAAGACAGCTCTTGAAGGTTTGGCAGCGTCTTACGCCAGCACAAGCGACTACAGAGAAGCATATAGTAATCTTAATCAATATGTAAAAATAAACGATTCATTGCTTAATGAATCAAATGAAAAGATGGTTTCGGAATTGCAAACTAAATACGAAACGGACAAAAAAGAAGCAGAAATTAAACTTCTTTCAAAAGATAAAGCTCTGCAAGACGAAGCCTTTAAAAGGAAAAACACAGAATTCAAAATGGTGTTGGGCATTGCTGGAGTAGGATTGGTTTTACTAATTTATGTTGTTATCAGCTTAAAAAATAAAAGAAAAGCTAATCGCATATTGGAGAGTAAGAATATAGAAATAAGCAGGCAAAAAGATATTGTGGATGAAAAACAAAAAGAGATCGTTGACAGTATTAATTACGCTAAGCGAATTCAACAATCGCTTATGCCAACTGAAAAATATATTGAGAGAAATATTAATAAATTGAAAAGCGATCCCGGAAAATAATTGCATCCAATGATTTCAGGAAATCAGTATAAACAAATTTTAAATGTATCATAAATCAAATACAAGCGTTCTTAAATATCTTTTTTTTGTTTCTTTTTTATTATTTCAAAACGCATTACGTTGTAACGGTGATCGTTTAGATAGTATACTAACGACTGTACAAAGTGGGAAAGTTGATGAAAAACTAGCTATTGAAGCAATATCTCTTCCTTATGATAAAATTGTAAATAATTTAAACAAGTGTGTTTACGTTTATAAAACGTTGAACGACCTGAATATCTTCTCATCAAATAAATTAAAAAAAGCTGAACTTATTGAAAAATTAGCCCTTGTTACCTATCTCAAAGGAAATGACGAAGAGTCTTTTCGTTTGCACAAAGAATCAATTGCTTTATTTGAACAAGTGAAAGATTTCAGACAAAAAGCGAATGCTCTTGCAACGATGGGCTACGAAAGCAAGCGAAGAAACCTCGGGCTGGCAATGGACATTATGCGCGAAGCCATTGTAATTTTAAGAGAGTATAATTACAATAATGATTTAGCAACAGCTTACGACAATTATGGTGTTTTGTTCGAAATGAAAGGGAAACTTGATTCAGCAACTCATTATTATATGAAGGCTCTGCGAATAAAAGAACAAAATCATGATAGTATAGGTATTCCTTACAGTTTAAATAATTTGGCAGGCGTGTCTTTTATGAAAAAAAACATGAATGAAGGCTTAGGGTATATTACGAAATCAAGCGAAATAAGAAAAAACATAAAAGACTATATGGGTATTTGTTGGAATGAATACACCTTGGGAGAGATGTACATCGGCACTAACGAATATGTATTTGCTGAAAAATTTATAAGAACATCACTAAGTCTGGCTAAAGCGTATTCCTATCCGGAATTAATTGCAAGAAACACAAAATATTTAGCAATGATATTTGCACATAAAAAGCAGTATGACTCAGCGTACATATCTTTTAATCGTTTTTATACTTTAAATGATAGTTTGCATAATGTTCAAAAACAAAATCAGATTATCGAAATGGAGACTGTTTATGAAACCGAAAAAAAATCATTCAGAATAAAGGCTTTAAATGACGAAAACAGTGTAAAGGAAGCGGAAATAGAGAAAAAGAAAAACACGGTTTATTTTCTAATTATTATTGTAGTTTTATTCGGCGCCGGTGGTGTAATGATTGCGCGGGCGTATCAACAAAAAAACAAAGCCAACAAAATAATCACTCTTCAAAAAAAAGAAACGGAACGACAAAAAGAAATTGTTCAGGCGAAACAAAAGGAAATACTGGATTCAATACGTTATGCAAAACGGATACAGCAATCGTTAATGCCGACCGAAAAGTATATTGAACGAAACGTAAATAAATCTAATTCGAAAAAATAGTTCCTTTTAACTCGTGTGATCAACAACAATCACCCATTTTCCATTAATTTTTTTCCAGAGTAAAGTATAAGAACCGCCAACATCTCCTTCTTTTCTTTTTAAATGCCACTTTCCGATTACAAAAATTTTGGTGGGTGATAATTGTTCTACAGTATTATTTTCAAAAGTTAAAACGCCCATGGCTTCAGCATTCGGGTAGTTTTTTTTGTAATTATCGAGGGTCTTTTGCCAACCATAAGTAATGCCTTTGCTGCCAATAAATTTAAGACTATCGCTTTTCCAATAATAAGTCATAAATCCATCAATATCGGCCTTGTTCCAGGCGATTTCTTGTTTTTTCATGATGTCACTTACCTCTGAAACATCACTTTTTGATTGGCAAAAACAGAAATTTACTATAAAGCTAAAAAGTACAAAAAAGAATGATTTCATGGGGTGAATTTAGAGCTAAAATAGGGATTTTTATGTTATTTGAAAAAGCCGTATCTTTACGTCAGTTCTTTATAATATGCTTATTGCGAAAGGAGGAGGGACACGCCCGTAGATACCTTACCAACCCTGATTCAGATAGCGAGTTAGTGATTTTGCCAAGTAGTGAGTTAAACTCGCTAATTCAAAACTCACCAACTCACCAATTGAGCAGAAGGTGGGAAATCGTGATTCCTCCCGGTAGCTATCGGGATAGGAATGCAAATAAGCCGGAGTAATTAGTATTTTAAAAACAAAAATATATTAATCCCTTCCGGTAAAACGTGAAGGGATTTTTTAATTTATGACAGTAGTAACAAATAGATTTTCTGATAGAGTTGACAATTACGTCAAGTATCGTCCGCATTACCCTGCGGCGGTAATTGATTTTTTGAAAACGGAGAACACCATTTCTGAAACTTCAGTTATTGCAGATATTGGTTCGGGTACAGGAATTTCGGCAGACTTATTTCTAAAAAATAACTATAAGGTTTTCGGGATAGAGCCTAACGAACCAATGCGTTTAGCCGCGGAAACTATTTTGCAAAAGTATTCTGATAAAAAATTATTTGTTTCTATAAATGGAACTGCGGAAAATTCAAATTTAGAAAGCAATAGTGTTGATGTAATAGTTTGCGCGCAGGCCTTTCATTGGTTTAATAATGATGCATTTAAAAATGAATGCAAACGCATTCTAAAATCAAATGGATTTGTTGTGTTAATGTGGAATGACAGAAGAACAGATTCAACCGACTTTTTAAAAGTGTACGAAGATTTTTTACAAATGTTCGGGACTGATTATAAAGAAATAAATCACAAGAACACACAGGAGAAATCACAATTCGATAATTTCTTTGGTAAAGGAAACTATAGGGAAGAAAGTTTTTACAATTATCAGGATGTTAATTTTGAAGGATTGAAAGGAAGAGTATTATCCTCTTCTTATATGCCCAATGAAGAGCATAAAGATTTTGATTTTATGATTTACTGTTTAAGAAAAATATATAATCGCTATCAGGAAAATAACTTGGTGCGTTTAGATTACGATACAAAAATTTATTATGGACAGATACAATAGAACGCAGATAACACAGATTTATATGATAATCGTAGATAAGAATCATAATTGATCATAACAATCAACGTCATCAGCGTTCAATTTACGAAAACTAAAGAATAGGGGAATAAAGAATATGAGCACTATAAAAGAAGAATTAGAAAAACGCATTTTAGTAATTGATGGTGCTATGGGCACCATGATTCAGCAATACAAGCTGGAAGAAAAAGATTACCGCGGCAAACGTTTTTCAGAATGGCCTAAAGATTTAAAAGGCAATAATGATTTATTGTCTATAACTCAACCTCAAATCATAAAAGCCATTCACAAAGAATATTTAAAAGCAGGTGCCGATATTATTGAAACGAATACGTTTTCTGCAACCACAATTGCGATGGCAGATTATGGCATGGAAGAATTGGCTTATGAATTAAATTATGAGTCGGCCAAAATCGCAAAAGAAGCTATTGCAGAATTTAAAAAAGAGTTTCCTGAGTTTGCAAATGTACCAAAGTATGTAGCTGGCGCGTTCGGACCGACCAATCGTACATTATCATTATCTCCTAATGTAAACGACCCAGGATTTCGTGCGACTACATTCGATGAAATGGTTATTGCGTATTCGGAAGAAGCAAAAGGATTAATTGAAGGCGGAGCTGATCTTTTATTGGTAGAAACTATTTTTGATACATTGAATGCAAAAGCAGCATTGTTTGCGATTCAAAATGTTTGCAAAGAAAAAAACATTAAAATGCCGGTGATGGTATCTGGAACAATTACTGATGCCAGCGGAAGAACGTTATCAGGGCAAACAACAGAAGCATTTTTAAATTCAATTTCGCATGTTGATTTATTAAGTGTCGGATTGAATTGTGCATTGGGTGCAAAAGATATGCGCCCGTATTTAGAAGAACTTTCTGATAAAGCTCCGTTTTATGTGAGCGCCTATCCTAACGCGGGTTTGCCAAATCAGTTTGGAGAATATGATGAGGATGCTCATACTATGGGACATCAAATAGAAGATTTTTTGAAAGCCGGATTTTTAAATATTGTTGGTGGCTGTTGCGGAACAACACCTTCACATATTAAACGTATTGCTGAATTAGCAAAAGTTGCTTCTCCTCGTAAAAAACCAAAGGCAGATACTTTAATGCATTTAAGCGGATTAGAACCCGTAACACTTCGTCCTGAAAGTAATTTCATGAATGTCGGCGAGCGGACTAACGTTACTGGCTCAAAAAAATTCTTGCGATTAATTAAAGAAGGAAATTACGAAGAAGCGTTGTCTATTGCAAAAGATCAGGTTGATGGTGGCGCACAGGTAATTGATGTGAACATGGATGAAGGGATGTTGGATAGCGAAGCGGCCATGACCAAATTTTTAAATCTCATTGCATCTGAACCTGATATTTCGAAAGTGCCGATTATGATTGACTCCTCGAAGTGGACAGTTATTGAGGCGGGATTAAAATGTGTACAGGGAAAAGCAATTGTGAATTCAATTTCCATGAAGGAAGGCGAAGAAAAATTTATTGAACAAGCACAAAAAGTAAAACAATATGGTGCCGCAGTTATCGTCATGGCGTTCGATGAAGTTGGTCAGGCTGATACTTTACAACGGAGAATAGATATTTGCAAACGCGCGTATGATATTTTGGTGAATAAAGTTCATTTTCCGCCACAGGATATTATTTTTGACCCGAATATTTTTCCCGTTGCAACAGGAATGGAAGAACATCGTTTAAACGCACTGGATTTCTTTCAGGCGACAAAATGGATAAAAGAAAATTTGCCACACGCAAAAGTAAGCGGAGGGGTGAGCAACGTAAGTTTCTCTTTCCGTGGGAATGATCACGTTCGTGAAGCGATTCACTCCGCATTTTTATATCATGCTATAAAAAATGGTATGGATATGGGAATTGTAAATCCAGCTCAATTGGTAATTTACGATGATATTGATAAAAAACTATTGGACTTAGTTGAAGACGTTTTATTAAACAGAAGCGATGATGCAACTGAACGATTGGTGGAACATGCAGAATCTTTAAAAGGAATCTCTGGACAAAAAACAGAGAAAGATGAACAGTGGCGCAAAGGAACTGTTGAAGAACGTTTAAGTTATGCTTTGGTAAAAGGATTAGTTGAACATATTGATGTTGATACTGAAGAGGCGCGTTTAAAATTAGGTAGACCGTTACATGTTATTGAAGGCCCGTTAATGGATGGCATGAATGTAGTTGGTGATTTATTCGGAAGCGGAAAAATGTTTTTGCCACAAGTGGTGAAGAGCGCACGTGTAATGAAGAAGGCTGTAGCGTATTTAGAACCCTATTTACAAGCGGAGAAAGAAGCAAATAAAAAAGCAGGAATAGTTGGCGACGGAAGAAGTAATGCCGGAAAAATTTTAATGGCAACTGTAAAAGGCGATGTACATGATATTGGAAAAAATATTGTTGGTGTTGTTTTGGCTTGTAATAATTACGAGATTATTGATTTAGGTGTTATGGTTTCCTGTGATAAAATTTTAGAGGAAGCTAAAAAACACAATGTGGATGTCATTGGTTTAAGTGGATTAATTACACCGTCGTTAGATGAAATGGTTCACGTGGCGAAAGAAATGGAACGTTTAGGATTTAAAACGCCGTTGCTAATTGGAGGCGCAACAACTTCTAAAGTTCATACAGCTGTAAAGATTGCGCAAAATTATTCTGGGCCCGTTGTGCACGTTAACGATGCAAGTAAATCAGTTCCTGTGGCAAGCAGTTTAATTTCGAATGAATTGCGTGATGCGTTTATGGCAGATGTGAATAAAGATTACGAACGTGTGCGTGAGCAAAATAAAAACGCTCAAAGTCAAAATAAATTTATTCCCTTATCGGAAGCGAGAGAAAATAAATTGAAACTGGATTTCAGTAATGGAAGTATTGCTAAACCTGCTTTTCTTGGGAACAAAACATTTAGTAATTATTCATTAAAAGAAATTTCTGAATTTATTGATTGGACACCGTTTTTCCATAGTTGGGAAATGAAAGGCTCTTATCCAAAAATATTGGATGATAAAGAACGCGGAGTTGAAGCAAAAAAATTATTTGCTGATGCTAAAGCAATGCTAAAAAAAGTAATTGATGAAAAATGGTTGCAGGCGAATGCTGTTGTTGGCATTTACCCTGCTAATACGGTAAATCATGATGATGTTGAAGTGCTGAGTGAAGATGGGAAATCAGTTAAATGTCATTTTCACACTATTCGTCAGCAAACTAAAAAACCAGCCGGACAAAATAATATTGCTTTGGCAGATTTTATTAAACCAAAAGAAGTTGTTAATAAAGACAATAGTACAGATTATGTTGGTGCTTTTGCATTGACAACAGGAATTGGAATTGATGAACACGTAAAGCGTTTTGAAAAAGATCACGACGATTATAGTGCTATTATGTTAAAAGCTATTGCCGATCGTTTAGCAGAAGCTTTTGCCGAATTGATGCATAAAAAAGTGCGTACAGAAATTTGGGCCTATGCTAAAAACGAAACATTAAGTAACGAAGATTTAATTAAGGAAGAATACGCTGGTATTCGTCCGGCACCGGGTTATCCTGCTCAGCCAGATCATACCGAAAAAATAACCATTTGGAATTTACTGAATGTAGAAAAAGAAACAGGAATAATTCTGACAGAAAGTTTAGCGATGGTTCCTACGGCTGCGGTTAGCGGATTGTATTTTGCCAATAAAGAAGCGCAGTATTTTGGTATTGGAAAAATCACAAAAGAGCAAGTGGAAGATTATTCTAAACGAAAGAAAATGGATTTTAAAACCATTGAACGCTGGCTCGGACCAGCATTGGGTTATTAAAAAAGGCGGGAAGAAATTCCCGCCTTTTTGTTGTTAATTAGAGTGTAGCCAACTCTTTTTCCAACAACAATGTATTGTTTTGAATTAATGTAAGGGCGTCTAAAGTCAAAACTAGGGAGTAACCACTTAATTCACGATTTTCCCAGCTTAGTATATTGCCTTCTTCAACTTCCTTGTCGTTCAAATCAAATAAATTATTGACAAGCTCCTTTAATTCTGGACTAATATTTTTAGCAGCTAAAAGAGCAGAGCGATAAGCGCTTATCTTTTCTTTAAGAATTTCTACTTTGCTTTTTCCTTCATCGGTATTAAATAATAGTTTAGGGATTTCCTTATTATCCGGTTCACTAGTTTTCTCAAAGTTAAAATCGGATTGTAATTCTTTTCCTGAACATCCGCCCTCCTGATTTGCGTTTAATAATTCACATTTTAATTCTTCAACATAATTGAATAAATCTAACGATGCTTTTTGAACTTCAATTGTTGTAACGACATCTGTTTTTAAGGTTTTGCTAAAAGCAATTGCCTTCTGATTATTATTAGCACTTGCGGCTGCTCCATGCAAAATCTGTCTACTTACAGTCATGGATAACAAAACTGTAAATAGAGCAAGGAAAATCAATCCAAACATAACGCCCATAAAGTTTTTGTTATTTATTTTGCTGTCTTCCCTGGTATGGTATAAATAAACTGGCAGGAAAACAACAAACGGAAATAAAATACCAATAAACATCAACTCTCCTGCTCCCGGCCAATGCAGCACTTTAAATAATACGCTTACCATACACAAGAAGAAGACTATAAACGAAACCACGTATAATGCTTTTCGTTTATTTTCTTTTTGCTCATTGTAACTATTCATTAGTGCCGCTGGCAAGAAGTATACACAAAACAGGGCCACTGATAATATAAGCATTACGTTAGCTCCTGGCCAATGCAATGCTTTAGACATGCTGCCTAACAACATTAGTGTTGTGCAACAAATTCCTCCTATATAAACAGATTTTTTCATAATTTATTATTTTAAAAATTTTATATTATTTAATTGAACAAAGCGCTTGTGACTCAACAAATTTTACGTTTTTTTCTATTTCGCTTAAGCGCGCAATAGTTCCAATAACAAAATTATCTTTGAAATTTCTTATTTCCCAAGTCGTCATAATGTCATTATTATCTTTATCCGAAGTGTCAAAAACTGCCGATGCACCTTGAGAAATAGTTGGATTAACTTCATTAACAACATTTCGAAACTTATTTAGTTCAGCTTTTAAATTTTGCAATGACAAGACACTAATATCAGTATTGTTGAAAAAGGTACTATTTACGTCATCCCAGTTACCCATCGCATGTATTAATTCAGGATTTCTAACGTATTCAAGTGCCGCACTTTTATCCACGTTTTCAACTCTTTGAATTAAGTCTATTTTAATTTCTTGAATAAGCTGACTTAAACGGATTGAAGTCTCCACAATGGCAATTTTTTTATTTGGCGATTTTGAAGCAGTGCTGTCAATTAGTTTTTCATTTTGGAGGCGTTCGTTTTTCTTTTCGAAATAACTTGTGATTTTTGATGAACTTGATTCATCCCTTACAAAACGTTCAAGGGTTGGGCCGGTTAGATTTATTGCGATAAGAAAAGTGAGTACCGTTGCGTTCATGCTTAATATAACTACATAAGTAAATTGTCCGGCATTCATTTTGTTCTCGTCTATTTTATGCTTTGTGTATAAAGGCACAAAAAAACCAATAAGAAAAACAGAACCCAATACCATTAGCGGAGCAGTTCCGGGCCAATGCATGAACTTGAACATAGTGGCGCACTCAAAAATTATCAATGAAACAGCGCCTAAAATGTAAATCGATTTTTCTTTACCGGTTTTGGCTTCTTTTAGTTTTACAACTAAAAGTATTGGTAAAAATATTCCGAGTATAACAGACCAGCCAAATAATAACAAAGGAGCAGAGCCGGGCCAATGCATCACTTTAAATAAAATTCCGATGATAAAAGAAATGCCGCCAATCAGAATAGAAAGATTTAAAACTGGTCGACTTTTTTGTTCGCTTTTATGATTTAAATAAATCGCTGCTGGGAAAAACATAAAACCTAAAAGTATAAAACCAAAAAGTAATATGGGGGCTCCTCCAGGCCAGTGTAAAATTCTGAAGACGGTACCCATCGCGATTAATGCGAGGGAAATGTTGCCGCCTAATATCATAGCTTTTTTCATGGTATAATAATTTTTATAAGTTAGTAATAGAATGGTTTCTTCTTCTATTTCCCATAGTTCGTGTTTAAAGAATTTGGGAATGGTTTTGTTATAGAAGTCCTCGAAGTTGCCATCGCTCTCGAGGTTTAGCTCAACAATACAACAAATATGATCCAGGAGATTTGACTGCAGGTCCTCCATCTCAACGCCACGACGTCTAATGTCGTTAAGAATGTAATCTATTTGTTGGTCATTGACTGAGTACATTTATGCTCCAGTTGTTCGTATGTCAAGCAAAAATTTCATCGTATTCATAAAGTCAGCAAATTCATTTACTTTTTCTTTCGATTTTGCTTTGCCCTCTTTGCTTAACGAATAATATTTTCTTACACGTTTGCCGATGTACTCGGTTTCGGTAATTAAAATGCCGTCTGCTTCCAAAGCGTGCAGAGTAGGGTATAAAGCCCCCTCGGTAATTTGTATTTTGTTTGCAGTAAGATCTTTTACGCGCTGCGTAATTTCATACCCGTACATTTTTTTATTTTCCGATAACAGTTTTAAAACTATTGTCTTTAATGTTCCCTTTATTAATTCAGATGAATACATGGTGTAATAATGTTGATGTTTAGACAAAGATACATAAGAAGTGGATACATAAGACTTAGATGTATTAGACTATTATGTAATTAGTTGATTTTGAGGTAAAGTTTTTTTAGAAAGGCTGTTTTAATGGATAGCTTAAAACAAATCTAAATGATTTAGATAAAATTTATTTCGGTAATTATTGAAGTGTAGCTTAAAAAAGAGCGACCAACGCAACAAATATTCCGACAAAGGAAAAAGAAGCTATATTGTTCACTCAACGAGAGGGGTGTTTACAAGAATTAACGAAAATCACTCAATCCGCCCCTCGCAATATTTCGTATATTAATATAAGGATAGTATTTTTATAACCATAAATGCACACAGTTACAGAATTTATAGAATCAGGTATTTTAGAAATTTACGTTTTAGGCTCTGCCAGTCGTGAAGAAGTGAAGCAAGTAGAAGAGATGGCAGCAAAACACCCTGAAATAGTTAAAGAGATTGAAGCAATAAATATTGCTTTGGAAAAATATGCATTTGCCAATGCCGTTATTCCAAATCCAACTATCCGCCCTTTTTTATTAGCGATTATTGATTATACCGAACGTTTAAAAAATGGCGAGCAAGTTCATTTGCCTCCAGTGCTAAACGAAAACTCAAAAATTGAAGATTACAAAGATTGGCTAAACCGTGATGATATGGTTTTACCTAATGACTTTAAAGATATACATGCAAAAATAATTGGCTTTACACCGGAAGTAACAAGCGCTATTGTTTGGATTAATAATATGGTGCCTGCCGAAGCACACGATGATGAGTTTGAGAAATTTTTTATTTTAGAAGGAACTTGTGATATCACAGTTGGAGATAAAGTTTATCAATTATCTGCCGGAGATTATCTTTCTATACCATTGCACACGGCTCACAACGTAAAAATTACTTCCGATATTCCTTGTAAATTGATTTTGCAGCGCATAGCTGCTTGAGTTTAAAAATCTTTTAGTTCAGAAACTTCTAGTGATTTTCTTAAAACACAAATTGCTTTTCTGCATCGGGTTTTAACAGTACCGAGTGGTATTTGTAATTTTTCAGCAATTTCGTTTTGAGTATAACCTTCAAAAAAAGCAAGATCAATAATTTCTTTCTGCTCAGTTTTTAATTCGTTAACTATTTTTTTAAGACCAATATGATCGTGATTTGTGTTTGCGCCTCCGTGAGCGTGCGCAGAATTTAAAACATCGGTAGACTGAACAGCTTTATCAAACCGACCTTGTTTAGAGCGCAAATAATCAATAGACGTATTACGCGCAACATTCAACATCCATGTAAATAAGCGTGATTTTTTTTGGTCATATGAAGTTGAAGCGTGCCATATTTTTAAAAATACTTCCTGCAAAATATCTTCAGCTTCCTCATCGTTTTTTACAATACGATTAATGATGCCTAATAAAGCCCCGGAAAAATGATCATAGAGGATAGCAAATTTTTTCGCATCTCTTGATAAAAGATGCTCAACAAATTCTTCTTCTATGTTATGTTTTATGGCGCGCAAGGGGCTATCGTAAACTGTTAAATACTAGACGAATGATACGCTAATATCTTACAAAAAACCTTAACGTTCACAGCTTTTTGTCCCTAATTATTGCTTAGCCTGATTTAGAAGAAAATAGCTAGACTAGCTTTAAGATAAAAGGGAGTACCTGGCGTAAAATGTAGCTCGTCAACCGACTGAGACTCAGATTTTAATCTGCTTTGCGTGTCAAACTGGGCCTGATTCCACTTTGCATTTAACAGGTTTTCGGCCGTTAAACCCACCTGAAATTTTGGATGCGTATAGTTAATTACACCATCCAATAAAAAGTAACCTAAGGCTTTAACTGTATTATCTTCGTTAGCGGGACGCGAATTTATATATCTGTAACGTAAGCTTGCATTAATGCCTTTATTTTTTTTCAAACTTATGCCGCCTACACTTGTTAACGATGGCGCTAAAGGAATGTAATTATGCCCTTCGGGTAAATTTACATAACGCCCATGATTGTAATTTATATCAGCATCAATAAAAATATAATTGCTTAACTGACAACGCATCGAAACATCGGCGCCTAGTCTACGTGTTGCGCCGGTAATTTCTACAGTTGCATCATCGCCAACATAAACCAATTCGTTTTGCAAATCAATTCCCCATAAAGCCGCGTTTACGATAATGCTTTTTCCAATTTTAAATGTTGATCCCACTTCATAACCCAAAGCTGTTGGTAAATTGTGTTCGCTTGTTTTTAAAACGACAGCACGTGCGTCGTTAGAGTGAAAGCCATAACCTGCGTGCGCAAAAAGCTGTGTGTTAGAATTAACATCATAATACAAATTTAATTTCGGACTGAATTTCGGAACTTGTTTTCTTCCGCTTAAACTATCGTACTGATAATTTTTAAAACTGAAATCAAAATAATCTAAACGCGCACCAATATTTGCCGAGAATTTTTGTGTTAAATAAAGTGTTTCATCAATATAAGCATAAGCGTTTTGTTGAAACAAATGACCAATGGCCATTGTATCAAGCGTTCGTCTTTTTACGGAGTGAGTTAAAAAAATATCACCGTCATCTAACCGTGTTCCTAAACCAGCAATTGATTTAAGGGTTTTGCCAAATAGGGTTGAACTTTTTTCGTAAGTAAATTTATAACCATAAATATTGCGTCCCTTTTCGCGTTGATTAATTTGATCGCCATTGATGCTATCATTTAAAAAGAATGTAAAATTGGAATATAAATTAAAATGGTAATTGCTATAATAGACTTGGTTTTTAATGATGCCGCCATTTTTTAAAGCGGTGGTTAAAATAAAATTAGCATTGGTGCGACTTGTAGCGCCTCCTTCTGTAGGATCAATACTTCCGTAGCGAGAAATAATTCCTTCATCAACCGCACGGTCAGGAATTTGTCCTGATGCATCCCATCCCGAATTGAAAGTGGAAGCAGAGAAGGATAGAAAATTTTTATTGTTTAATTGGCCAGTGTATTTTCCGAAAACGTTATATCTGTAAAAATGTTGTTTGTTTTGGAAATAAGAATTGGTATAAAAATATTCTCCGGCTACATATAAATTTTCATTCAAATGAGTAAGCAAATGATTGCCTTGTAACAGATCAATCATCGCCAATGCTCTGTAAGTATCAAAGCGGCCGTACTCAACTTTTACTATGCTTTTATCAATTTTATTTTTTGTTAAGAATTCTCCTGCTCCTGAAGTAGCAAAATCGCCGTATTGCGTATTGTAAGTTCCTTTAAATACTTTTAGTTTATCAACGGTTTCAGGAATTACAAAATGAAAATCGGCATAACCTTGTCCGTGCGCATGCGATACCATATTCACAGGCAGACCATCTAAGTTTACTGAAAAATCAGTTCCATGATCACAATCAAAACCACGTAAAAATATTTGTTCGGCTTTACCACCACCAGCGTGTTGTGCAATAAAAAGTCCGGGCACTAAACGCAATAAATCTTGTGCTGAATTTGTTGGCCGTAATGATTTATCAATTTGACTAATAACCTCGGTGGCGTTAATATTATTTTTAGAATCGGAAATAACAACTTCCTTTAAATTGATTCCGCCTTTTGCCAATGAATCAATTTTTTTATCCTGCGACAATAAACACGATTGAATTAGGCAAACGAAAATAATTATAAATCTATATCTTAAAAGCATAAAAAATAAACGATGACATTAAATTTAAATTACTGCTGTAAGATTATAGCAAACGAGTTCCTGTTAAAAAAGAAATTAGTCTTATAATATAAAAAATCTTAATTACCCCTTTGGTAAATCTTACAGCAGTTTAATAACTAATCTGTAGGATTATGCTTTTGGTGGAGGAGAGCTGATTTTGGTAAAACCAGATTTTGCTTCCGGATTGGAAGTGATGAATTGAATTTGAGAATTGCCTTCTAAGTTAAAAGTAAAATCAAAAGTTTGGAATAGGTGCGAGGAAACAGTTTCTGTTTTTTCTGATGAAGGAATTTTTTCAGCAGAAGAACCATTATCTTGTTCAGAAATAGTTTTTACTTCGTTATGCAAATGGTAATGTCCGTTTTCGTAATGCACTGTTGCCATGTGTTGCATTTTAAAAAAAGTGTGAGCGAAAGCGTCTTGTAAAACTGCTGTTAAGGGACGCAATTGCACAAAACAATAAATAAATAATAAGATATATACTGATGCTTTCTTCACTAATAATATATACGAAAACAAGAGGATTTTGGATCTCAGGTTATTGGAAAAAAGCACGTTCAATAGTCCAATAAAGGGCAATTATCGCAATGATGGCCGATAAAGGGTTAACAATCCGATGTCTATACCAAGGCTTTTGATTAAACCATTTGCCAAATAACCACCAAGCGCCTAATATTATGGTAATTTGTCCTAGTTCTACCCCGATATTAAAGCTGATAAGAGCATTCATAAATTCGCGTTGAGGTAAGCCTAAATCTTTTAAAACACCTGCAAAACCTAAACCGTGTATTAAACCAAATGCAAATACAATTGCTATGCGGGTAGGTTTTAATTTATCGGTAATAATATTTTCTACCGCCACAAACATTATCGATAAAGCAATGATGGGTTCAATGATGTGCG
Source organism: Sphingobacteriaceae bacterium (assembly GCA_043745425.1). Taxonomy (GTDB): domain Bacteria; phylum Bacteroidota; class Bacteroidia; order B-17B0; family Aurantibacillaceae; genus JAHEYG01. Next base: position 40,155 of record JAYTSW010000463.1, read on the forward strand.
ATGGCGCCGACACTATATCATACATGGCTAATCCCAATGTAATAGAATGTGCAATGGTAAAAGCAGTGGCTTGCCAAATAATAGTTTTAAGTTTTGGGCTTAACAAAAATAAACTAAGAATAAATAAAATGTGATCGAAGCCAAGGGGTATAATGTGAGTAAACCCTAATTGAAGATAGGTGAAAAAAATATCGGTACGTGATAAATTTTCTAGCGCAGAATTATTTGTGTGCGCTTGTACAGAGGCAGAAGCAAGGCAAACAAATACTATTATTAAAAACAGGATTAAATATCTGGTATAATTTTCTTGCCGAGAGGTTTGCATGTTTTTAATTCAATACAAGAAATGGATTTGCTTCGTTACGTAATTCAATATCTAAAAAAGGGTTTAATTCAAATGCTTTTTTAATTAGAGCTTTGCCTTTGTCGGTTTCACCAGCCTTTACTTTTATTAAACCGGCGCGACATAACAACAGCGGATTTTTACTGTTTGTTTTTAATGCTTTATTAATAAGTGTATTTGCCTCTGTAAATTCACCTTTTTTGTATTTTACCCATCCCAGAGTTTCACAAACATCAATGTTGTCTGGTCTGCGTTCGTATTCAACTAAAGCATGTTTTAAAGCATTGTCAACATCATTTACCTTTAAATAAGCATAAGCTAATTCTTTATCAGCATAATGGCCGTGGCCATTTTCTCCTTCCACATCAGCATTAGGGCCCAACATTTCAATTACTTCTTCGGCAGTTTTTTCTGATTTTTTAATTTGATTATCTAATTTATACAAATCAGTTAATTCATCTGAAAAGGAAAACTCAACAATTAAACTTTTTGCTTTTTCAAAAAACGAAATAGCGTCTTTATAATTTTTATGTGCTTTGTCAATTCTTCCAAGTCCCGCATAAGCAAAAGCGTAATCAGGGCGTTCAAGCAAAGCCGTTTTATATTCAATTTCTGCGCTATCTAAACTTCCGGATTGTTCATATAAATGTCCAAGAATACATCTTGTCCATTCGGTTTGTTCAAGCCCCGGATATCCTGCTGCCACTGCTAATTTTGCAGCCTGCACAGCACCTGGAACATCTCCATAAATTTCACGAAGATAAGAGACGCGCGCATACGAACGAATATCAGGTCTTACAGAAACCATTTTATCAGCCATCTTCACCGCCTCATCATATTTTCCTAATTCAAGATTAGCATCGCATAAAATACCGTAAATAAAAGCGTTGTCTGGATTTATGGGTAATGCTATTTTTGCCACTTCTAATCCTTCAGCAAAATGATGTTGTGATAAAAGTACAGTTGCTTTAAAACACAAGGCCTCGAAATTTTTTGGTTCAGCTTCCAATACTTTATCCAATAACTCAAGCGCGGCTTTATCGTAATAACCATGATCACCTGTAATTCTACTCTCTTGAATATAAGCTTGCGCCAAAGTGAGCATCGATTTATAATCATTCGGATTTGCTTCTATGGAAGCTAACAAGCCCTCCATTGCCTTTTTTGAATTGAGCCACTCTCCCGATAAATTAATACTTCCTTGTCGTTCTTTAAAAGAAGGAATTTTTTTTTCTGGTGTTTTCGAAAACAGAAAAATGCAAAGCAATAAAATCCCTGTAACACCAATTAAAATAAGATAAGAATATTTACGCATAATTATTGGAGCTTAAGTTAAAAAAAAGAATCGGGTAAATGTACCCGATTCTTTTATAACAGTGAAAAAAATTAAACTTATTTGGCCACTGATATTTTTATAGATTGAACTTGATGATTACCTGAAGATAAACTTGCAATGTAAATGCCTGTGCTTAAATGCTCAGCATTGTAAGTTACTTCGTGTGAACCAGCCGGCTTAACCTGATTAATAACTGTACCTACTTTTTTACCTGCTAAATCGTAGATAGAAATAGTTACGTTAGCTTGCTCAGCTAAGCGAAACTTAAATGTAGTTTCGTTACTGAAAGGATTTGGATAGTTTTGAACCATTGCTAAAGTTGGAGCACTAACACCAACACCATAATCACGAATACCTGTTGGGTTGTAGTAATACGCAGTTGGTCCACCGCATTTTCCGTAACCACTCCAAGGCGTTTGTACGTAAGGGAAATTAGCTTTAAAAGTGGTATCGTTATTTTGTATACCTGTACTGTAAGATAAAGTAGATAATAATTGTGCGGTCACCGGTGCAGTGTAAGGTGAAGGACAATCGTCATACCATAAACCAATAGCAGCTAAAACAACTCCACCCACAGCTTGTAATTCAATACGAGTTAC
>JAYTSW010000464.1:0-3446 GCA_043745425.1 Sphingobacteriaceae bacterium
AACAGGAAATATTCAATCAACTGGAACTAGATCATTAAATGCTTCCGCAGATTATACATACAATGGAACTTCTGCGCAAGTAACTGGAAATGGGTTGCCATCAACTATAAACAATATTATCTTAAATAATAGCACGGGTTTAACATTAACAAATACTGTTACTGCAAGTACAGGTATCACATTTTCAAGTGGAATAATTACTACTGGTGTTAATGAATTGAGGACTACGAATAATTCTACAAGTTGTATTACAGGAAATTCATCCACAAATTATGTGATTGGAAACCTTCGTCGCACAGTAAGTTCATCAGGTACCTACACTTATCCAGTAGGTACTTCTAGTTATTACGAACTATTAACTGTTACCTTAAATAGCGTATCTGGGTTTAGCACTTTATTAGGATCATTCACAAATGCAAATCCTATTAATCCTTCTTACCCTTTAACTGGAATTGTTGCGAGTGAAGCACATATTGATAGCATGCTCAATTATGGTTACTGGACATTGACACCAAACAGTGCACTTACTGGTGGTAACTATAGTATTAAAGCTGCTATGAAAGGCTTTACGAACACCATTTCATCAGTTTATTATTATCCAATTTTAGTTAGAGCAAACACAACTTCATCATGGCAACAAAGTGGAAGTGATGCAGCATTTAAATATAGTGCTGGAACATTAACTGCAAATAAAAGTGGATTAAGTTCCTTTGGAGATTTAGGAATTGGTTTCGGTCAAGGGCCACCTATTTTAAGTTTTGATAATCATACTTTAATTTCTGGTGTTGATTTGCAAGTTGGAGCAGTTTATCTTGTTACTGATGTTGGAATGGGTTTAGATGCATGGATTGAAGTATTAGATTTTACTGGGGGAGCTTCCATTTCCGACATTGATAATTTTACAGGAAGTAATGGATATGATGATGCATGGCAACCGTTTATTAATTGCGCATCAAATACAGCTTCATCGGTAGGTTGGAAAATAACATTTAAAGTTGGCGGAACATCTAGAGATACAATTTTACCTAACATTGTTTTCGCCGCTATTGATGTTGACGGTGATGGATCAGCATTAAAAGAATTTGTTACAGCATATAAGCCATACAGTATTTCACAAGCTTCTAGTTCTACTTTAGTGATTTCGAAAACAGGTAATGATTTTACAGCAACTGCTGGAACCCTTAATTCAATCTCAAGTATTGATACCAATCACACAGAAGCAATGTTTATGGTGAACTATAGGAATATAAATAACTTTAGTTACAGAACTGGTGTAACTACAACTGGAGGCTCACAAGTAAGACAAGCATCATTGTATTTTAAATCATTCTTTAATTTTCCTGTAACAACTTTACCGATAGAGTTATTGTATTTCGAACCTAAATTAATTGGCAATGATGTGGAAATATCTTGGGCTACTGCAACTGAAAAAAATAACGATTACTTTACCATCGAAAGATCCGCTAATGGAAAGGATTTTGAACAAATATTTAGAAAGCAAGGAGTAGGTACAAGTCAAGTAAAACACTATTATTCTTTAATAGATAAGAGCCCACAAAAGGGAAATAATTATTACCGTTTAAAACAAACGGATTATGATGGAAAATTTGCCTACTTCCCAATAAAAGTAGTTCGTTATGAAACCACTGAAATTACAAAGAACATTTCATTTCAAAATATTAGTCCTAATCCTTTTACTGAAAATTTTAAAATTAATTTCAGCTTAAAGAAAGATGTAACGATTGATTTTACATTAATCAATTCATCAGGACAAATAATTGCAAAAGAAAAAATTGATGGAACGGAAGGATATAATTCTTTTAAATTTATTGACAAATATAATCTTGGCAAGGGAATTTATTTTGTGAATTTAGTCTGTGCTGGAGAAAAAATTACTCAGAAGGTTATAAAAAATTAATAAAAAATGCCCTGAAGTACGAAAACTTCAGGGCATTTTTTTTGGGAAGTAATTTTAAGGTTTTACGGAAGCCCTTATTTTAAATGTAATATCAACATGAATACTATCAGGTTGAACATTGGGGCCATTTGTCACTCCAGAGGCTCTGAAACTAACTATAGGTTTTTTAAGATATTCTTTTAAGTCAGCTTGATCAGCATCTAAAGAGATTTGCGAGACACTTTTTGGAACAATTTCTTTGTAAGCAATTCTAGTCTCAGTTAATCCTGGTGCCGAAAAAAATGCATACGCCTTATCAACAATATCAAAATTTTGTCCAGCAGGATTGATCATTGTCATCGTAGCTCCAGTTAATATTATAGATTGAACATCACTAAGACTAGCATTATGTTCCTTTAATTTCGCTTCTAAATCAGAGGTGAAACTTGTATTAGCAAATGAAATACTTCCAGAAGCGGAAGTAGTATCTATAACAAAATTTATTTTTGTCAATTCCAGATCAAAATCGACGTCAATTTTTGCTTTATCACATGAGTTGATAAAGAACAGCGAACATACAAATGTTGCTAGAACTAGATGTTTTAAGTTTTTCATAATATGGATAATTTTTATAAAGATAATTCATAACGAAGTAATTTGCAAACGCGGATTCAAAAAATAGCTGTTCCCATTAATTTAAATATAATTTTTCCATTATTATCTACTGATATTATCTACTAAATTTCTAGATTTTTGGTGCTTTTAACGTTTAGAGAGTTGCCAATTTATCAGGTTTATAGAAACTAATAAATACCTAACAATCACAACAGATATCATTATTAGTTTTATCTGAATACTTATAGAAAATTATTTTTTTCAATAACCGCTAATATTTATCTCATCTCTATAATATTTTCCATTTCTCGAATATTGTCAGCTTGAAGGTCTTCATGTAAATTAGCGGTTATAGTTTTAATTTTTTTAATCTGCGACAAAAATATATTTTCTAATGCAACTGAATTCTGCAAGGGTATATGATGTTCTTTCATTTTTAAACAATAGAAGAGAAGTAAATCTACGGTGTTTGATTTGTCGCCTACATATTTGCAATACTTGTTTAAGATTCTTAATATTTTTCTTAATGGCGTCATTGCGTGCGGCACGTGACAGCTAACGCATGTCGCCCCGGGCTTGCACGAGGCAGGCAGCATCGTGTGGCATTTCTGGCATTGCTGTTGCGTCTGTTTCGCCGTTCGCAAGCTATGCACCCCATGGCATGTAGCACAGTTGGCGGACTTCACTGGCGCTCTCGCCATCACCAGCGCGGCATGCTTCGTGGTGAGATAGTCCTTTTTCTGAGCGGGATGGCAGGTGCCGCAAAGCGCGGGCACCTCGTCCGGCGCGGCAACCCGATCCGGCGACGCCGCTCCCGTGGAGGTCCGATGCTTCACACTCTCCCCGTGGCAGGCGTCGCAGCTCAGTCCTTTGGCGAAATGCGGATGCGACTGAAGATCCGCCACCTGCTCGGCATGGCAAGGCGCGCAATATT
>JAYTSW010000465.1:0-3437 GCA_043745425.1 Sphingobacteriaceae bacterium
GCAGGACAAGCACCTTTGGGCTTTTGTTTGTTATCTTTTACTTTTATATCTTTATTCGTCAGCGGTTGGGGGCGGACATAGCAATGAATTCCCTGCCTGACAGCAATACCCAACCGTTGGCCGATATAAATTTCAACACCCTAATAAATTGACACAGTTGACAAAGACTACTACTTTAACCAACCATTTACTTTTAATTGCTATAGATAAGTATAGTAGCCAACCAAAGCTTGCTTCTTGTGTAAAGGATGTAAAGGATTTCAAAGACACCTTGCTTCAGAAATTTGACTTTGAAGAACCAAACGTTTGCGAATTATTCGATGAAAAAGCAACTAATAAGAATATACAAGATATTTTCAAGAAGTATGTAACAACACTTACAGAAGAATCGAATCTAATTATATATTTTTCTGGACATGGGGGATTAGATGATTCAATGAATCGAGGATTTTGGGTTCCGGTTGAAGGAAACAAAGATTATACAACATGGATTCCAAACGAAACTGTTCAAACATTCATACAACAAATTCAAGCAAAACACATTTTTATAATATCAGATTGTTGTTTTTCCTGGAGTTTATTAATTCAGAACGGCACAAAAAGCACATCAGATTATTATACTTTTCCATCGAGATGGGCATTAACCTCAGGACAAAGTTTTACTTATGATGGCACTGAGGATGAGAATAGCTTTTTTTCACACAGTGTTGTTTCTTTTCTAAAAAACACTACTGAAGATATTAGAGTTAGTAGTTTAATAGAATATGTAAAAGAGCAGTTTTCATTAAATCAATTTCAAGCTCCACAAGGCCATCCTTTTATGGACAAAAATCATAAAGGAGGTGAATTTATTTTTAAAATAGTAAGTGATGAGGTTATCGATGACAGGGACGTTAAAAGTAATAAGGATTTTCTAAAAATACTTCAACTATACAATAGACATGCAAATTTTAAAGAGGTTATTAAGTATGAAGACAATACCGCAAAAATTGGATACCATATTTTTCAAGAATACGATTCTTTAAGAAAAAACGTTACGTATTTCCTGTATTTATTCGAGGGAATATACTGGCAAAAGACTTATAACCATATTAAGAATAAATACCCTGATGTTTTTAAAGAAAGAGGTTTAGTTATAATACTCCCAAAAGAAAAGAACCAAGTAAATCCAGAAAAGAGGAAGCAAAATATACAAAATCGATTCAAGCCCTTAAACATTTATTATGTTGATGATTTTATTCGAGAATTATGTACACCTAAAAGTATAACTGAAAATACAGGAGACAAATATCTTGACATTCCCAATTTCATAATCCCCTCTTTTGAAGTAAACAACTCAACGATTGAAGATACTAGCTTTTTCAAAGACTGGTTAAATCATGAAGATGAACCAATACTTGTTCTTAAAGGAGCAGGTGGTATTGGGAAAACAACATTTGCACAATTTATTGCTGATAAGTTTTTAGCTATTAATCCTAACTCCTCAGTTTTATTCATTGACTCAAGTGAAATTCGAAATGAATTAATAAAAAGGGAGAAAAGTTATGAAAACATAAACGTATATAATTTTTATGAAGCACTTTATGAAATAAACAGCTCAGATGGAGAAAAATTAAATGAAGATTTATTCAGATTAAATTTAGATGCCGGGAATTTTTTATTAATAATTGATGGTCTAGATGAAGTTATTTCAAAAGTTCCCAAATTTAATGTCGATGAATTTCTAAATTCCATTATTGATTATACATCCGAACAAGGAAATGGGAAGATAATAATAACCTGCCGGTCATATTTTTGGGAAAGCTCAAAATACGATTCTAATCAAATTGTGACGGCAGAGCTTTTGCCATTTAATGAAAAGCAAACACAGAAATTCTTTGAAAAAAGTTATAACCAAGACAGAAAAAAAATTGAAAAGAGTCTTAAAATAGCTGACGAATTTAAAATGCCTGATTATAAAGGTGATTTCTTTTTTCATCCTTATGTATTGGATGTAATCAGGTCAATTGTAGAATCAGAGCAAGATGTAATTTCTTCTGACACATCATTTAATTCTACTATTCTAGATAAAAAAGTTAAAAATGATTATATAATTTATCGCATCTGTTACAGAGAAAGACTTCGTGTTGAGCAAATAAGTGTTGACGAACAAGTTAAGTTTTTTTCTTATTGGGCAATTAAAAGAAGAGGTGTTATTTCTCTTGAAAATTTTGGAAGAGAGTTAACAGAAGCAATTGGCAAACATATTGACAAAACAACTATTGAAGCTTTTAAATCTCATCCTTTTATTTTGACTTCCCAAAAATCAATAAGATTTAGGTATGACTTTTTTTCAGATTATTTTAAAAGTATTTATATATCTCGTTACATAAGGCTGGAAAGTGAATTTGAAAAAATAAGTGATGATTTTTTAAAAATAATTTCTGAGAATTGCTGGTATGGTTCAGGAATGGTTACTGATATAAAAAACAGAATATCTAATTGGTCCGAAAATGAAATTTTAAAGTGTTCTGATTTACTAAGTCAGATTAATCATAATACTCAAATTAATGCTTCAATTAAAAGAAAATCAATTTCGGGGTTATTCAATATTTGTATAGGCTTAAACATCAAAGCAAAATCAAACAATATTGAGCAAAACACCATATTATTAACAGCTTTATTTTCACAATCCCCTAAAGAATTAAATGGTCTCCACATTATTAATATGCACAGTAGTGAAGAATCTATAAAATTTAATTTTTCAAACCTTACGGTTAAAGATTCTTTTATTGACAATTATCAGTCGTTTTGGGCATGCTTATTCAACGAGAATACAGTATTTGAGAATACATACTTGCTTAATCTGGATTTCGATTCTCACAAGAAAATTCCTATTCCAAAAGAAAATTTTAGAAACTGTACGACAGATGATAAATTTAATAAAGCATTCAAAAAAGATAAACTGAATGAAAAAAGAACTGATGAGCAGGTAAAGGAATTTCTAGAAGATTTTTTTGGTTTATTTTTCACAAAAGGAAGGTTGGAAAGACAGGGATATGATAGTTTTATTAAAAGAAGGTTTGCTGGAATCAGTCAAAATTATTTTGACTTTAATGATATTATTAAATTTTTTGAAAGGGAAGATTTCATCGAATATTTGAAAGAGTACGGTGAACTAAGAGTAAAAGTAAAAGACAAATTCAAACCTGATGTAGTAAGGTTCATTAAAGATGGAACCATGTCAAAAACTATAATTTCGTTAATAACCAAATTACGAGAAACAGCAAGAAAATAAGTTTTACATCGGCCAACATAAGTATTGCTGCAAGTGGGGCTTGACCTTGTAATCTTCAGTAGCAGCAACATGGCATCTTTTGTTCGGGCTGGACGTTAGTAATTTAGCTTTTAGTTGTTATCTTCATCATTAGTTTGTTAATCGGCATTTGTTCCGGGCT
>JAYTSW010000466.1:0-12739 GCA_043745425.1 Sphingobacteriaceae bacterium
AACCTCAGCTTTAAATTTAGCGTGAGGCTTAACAGCTCCTGGCTTACAGATAACCATACCACGACGGATATCTTTTTTCTCGATACCACGTAATAATAATCCTACGTTATCTCCAGCCTCACCGTAATCAAGGATCTTACGGAACATCTCAACACCTGTAACGGTAGAAGCTAATTTCTCAGCGCCCATACCAATGATGTCAACTGCATCGTTAGAGTTGATCACACCTGTTTCGATACGACCTGTTGCAACTGTACCACGACCAGTGATCGTGAACACATCTTCAACCGGCATCAAAAACGGCTTATCTTTTTCACGTGGAGGAATTGGAATGAAAGCATCTACTGCATCCATTAAGTCCATAATTTTATCAACCCATTTTGGATCGCTATTCAATCCACCTAAAGCAGATCCACGAATAATTGGAGTGTTATCTCCATCAAATTTATAAAAAGTTAATAATTCACGAATTTCCATTTCCACAAGATCTAATAACTCAAGATCTTCAACCATGTCAACTTTGTTCATGAACACAACAATTTTAGGCACACCAACCTGGCGAGCTAAAAGGATATGCTCACGTGTTTGTGGCATTGGTCCATCTGTTGCAGCAACTACAAGGATAGCACCGTCCATTTGGGCAGCACCTGTAACCATGTTTTTCACGTAATCCGCGTGACCTGGACAGTCAACGTGAGCGTAGTGACGACTAGCTGTCGCATACTCAACGTGAGAAGTGTTAATAGTAATACCACGCTCTTTTTCCTCAGGAGCGTTGTCAATTGATGAGAAGTCACGAACTTCGCATAAACCTTTACTTGCCAATACAGTTGTAATTGCAGCAGTTAAGGTAGTTTTTCCGTGGTCAACGTGACCAATAGTTCCAATGTTCAAGTGAGGTTTGGAACGGTCGAATTTTTCTTTTGCCATAGTAGTAGTTTATTTACTTGTTTTTATTTGTTTATATATATTAGTTTTAACTAATCTCGTTTTGTTACTGTTTTGAGCTGTTGAGCAGGATTGAACTGCCGACCTCTTCCTTACCAAGGAAGTGCTCTACCACTGAGCTACAACAGCTTTTGTTCATTATCCTAATCAAATCCCAATTTTTTAAAAGAACTAATTACCCTTACACACGAAAAGTCCCTCCTCTTGGGGACATCCAGAAAACCTGCGAACCGTGATACACAAGTCTTTCAGTTTTCTTCCTCCTGCTATACAGCTGAAGGTTATTTTTTTCGCTCTCACTAATTTCTCTTCTGCAATCACTCCCTTACCATCCCTCGTTTCCTTGGTGTTTGGGTTTGTTATTGCAATTATTCTAGAGCGGAAGACGGGTCTCGAACCCGCAACCTCCAGCTTGGAAGGCTGGAGCTCTACCAATTGAGCTACTTCCGCTTTTATTCACTGGCCATCAACAAGCCAAGTGGGGTAAGATGGATTCGAACCACCGAAGTTGAAAACAGCAGATTTACAGTCTGCCCCATTTGGCCACTCTGGTATTACCCCCAATAAAAAGAGCCGAAGAAGGGACTCGAACCCCCGACCGCCTGATTACAAATCAGGAGCTCTACCAGCTGAGCTACTTCGGCTTTTTATGGTTTTTTACAAAGAACTTTACCCTTTAAAAAGGGACTGCAAATGTACTAACAAAAATGTTTGGCGCAAATAAAAAAAGAACATTTTTTTTTAACCATATAAAGTTATTGATAATCAATATTTTAAGTCTATTTTTTGAAGGATTTTTTAGCCCAAAATTCGTATTATAATTTATTGGCTTTTAGATATGACGATAAATAATGATTTTTAATGTTTTAAATTCTTTTAGATTTTTTAAAATTTTAGACGATGAAAATTTGGTGTTTTTTGATCTCCTTTTTAGCCCCTTTTTACTTTTTAGGGCAAAGCATGAACCCCGTAAAATGGGAGGCTAAATATAGCGAATTAGCGAATGGCGAAAGTGAAATAATTGTTACCGCTACCATCGAAAAAGGTTGGCATACCTATTCTCAAAACATTTCTCCGGATGCCGGACCGGTGCCAACCACAGTTAGTTTTTCGCCTGGAAGTAATTATGAAATGATTGGAAAACCTATTGAAGAAAATGTAAAAGAAGAGTTTGATAAAACCTTTGAAATGAAAATTGCTTCCTTCGAAGGAAAAGCAATCATTAAACAAAAGTTAAAACGCAAAAATTTAAAAAGTTTTGAAACACCAATAAAAATTGAGTACATGGTTTGTAATGATAAACAATGTTTGCCTCCTAAAACAATTGATGTGATGTTAATTGTTCCTGCTAAAAAATAGGAATATAATTTTAAAGACTTTTATTTTATATGTTGATTAGGCACCCCAATTCAAAAAGCTATTTTTGTGAAAACTCAAAGAAATAATATGTTTAAGAAAATAATTTTTGGATTGCTGCTTTCGATTTTTTCGTTTGGATTTTTAAATGCACAACAATATTGCACATGGACTTTTTCTCAGAAAAAAATAAGTGCTGATGAATTTGAGTTAATTTTTAAAGCTAAGATTGCACCAACTTGGCATTTATATTCACAAATAGAATCCATTGGTGAAACAGTTCCACTTCCAACCATTTTTGAATTTGAGAAGTCGAAAGACTACAAATTAATAGGCAAAACATCAGAACCAAAACCCATTGAACATGCAGAACCTGTTTTTGATAATGCCATTATGCGCTACTTCGAAAACACTGCCATTTTTAAACAAAAAATAAAAGCACTCACTAATAAACCATTTGTTGTAAAAGGAATTGTTGATGGCATGGTTTGCAATGAAACCCAATGTCAAAAATTTTCACCTGCCCCTGAATTTAGTTTTAAGATTGAAGGTGCAGAAGTTGCCGTAACTACAGAAACTTCAACAGAAGAAGCTAATACTACAACGGTTGATACCCCTGCGGTTGCACAACATTCAATCACACCAGATAATATTAAACCTCATGCTGAAGCAAAACTTTCCGAATTACAGCCAAAAGATAAAAGCAATGATAAAAGTTTACTGGGATTATTTATTGCGGGTTTTTTAGGTGGACTTTTAGCGCTATTAACGCCATGTGTTTTCCCAATGATACCAATGACTGTTAGTTTTTTTACTAAACAAAGTAAAACCAAAGCTGCAGGTATTCGAAATGCATTAATATATTCTATTTCTATCATCGCTATTTATGTTGTATTGGGTTTAGGCGTTACTTTAATTTTTGGTGCGGATGCTTTAAATAATCTTGCTACTAATGTTTGGTTTAATCTCGCGTTTTTCCTTTTATTGGTTGTGTTCGCCATTTCTTTTTTAGGCGCATTCGAAATCACTTTACCTTCTGCATTCGTTAATAAAATGGATGCTAAATCTGATAAAGGCGGTTTGATTGGAATATTTTTTATGGCTTTTACATTAGGACTAGTTTCCTTTTCATGTACTGGTCCAATTATTGGGACGCTCTTAGTACAAGCTGCAGCCACAGGTGCAATAGCTGGACCGTTCTTCGGGATGTTTGGTTTTTCATTAGCGTTAGCGCTTCCTTTTGGTTTATTTGCTGCATTCCCGGGTTGGTTAAATTCGCTACCAAAATCAGGCGGCTGGTTAAATTCAGTAAAAGTTGTTTTAGGATTTTTAGAATTGGCTTTAGCAATGAAATTTTTATCAAATGCTGATTTAGTTGTACAAGCAAACATCATAACACGCGAAGTTTTCATTGTTATTTGGATTGTGATTTTTGCTTTACTTGGCGCTTATTTAATGGGCTGGTTCAAATTATCACATGATACTGAAATGAAACATGTTTCTGTTACCAGATTAATGATTGCTATTTTATCATTCTCTTTCACTATTTATTTAGTTCCTGGTTTGTGGGGCGCACCTTTAAAAATGATTAGCGGCTTTCCTCCTCCTGATTTTTATAGCGAATCACCTGAAGGCTTTGGAGGAAGAAAAACAGAAAACGGAACTTCAAATGAAAAACATTCTGATTTGCCGGAACATGCACATCGCGGACCAAATGGAATTCCTGCCTTTGATGATTATTACTACGGTTTAGCTTATGCTAAGAAAGTAAACAAACCCGTAATGATTGATTTTACAGGATGGGCTTGCGTGAACTGTCGTAAAATGGAAGGGCAAGTTTGGAGCGACTCTGATGTAAAACGAAAACTAAGCGAAGATTTTGTTTTGATTTCTCTTTATGTCGATGATAAAAAAACTTTGCCAACAGAATTACAAACTGAAGTGGTTTGGAATGGATCGAAGCGTAAACTTAAAACTGTTGGCGACCGATGGAGTTACCTACAAAACACAAAATACTTATCAAGTACACAGCCTCAATACTGGGTTGTTGATGGTGATGAAAATCATTATAGCGATTCAACCAGTTACGATCCTAATATTGCAAAATACATTCAATGGTTAGACAAAGGCATTGAGAATTTTAAAGCGAAAAAATAATCGCAGACCCTCTTCCCTAATAATTAGAATGAAACAAGCCTCAAGGATATTTAACAAAAAGAACCTTGTTTGGTTTTTAGTAATGTTTTTATTTACAATTATCTGCCTCGAATTATTTGGTAGATATTATTTAACCCACATTCTTCACAAATCAACAGAACAAAAATTCAGATTCAATTCTTACCGAATTTACGAGCACGTTCCTGGATTTAAAGAAGGTGATGGTAAAAAAAATTGGATAGAAATTAACGGACAAGGCTTTAGAAGAAGTACTGAAACTTCATTGGTAAAACCAAAAAATACGTATCGCGTTTTTTTATTGGGAGGTTCTGCGGCTCATGGAATTTCTTCGTCAGCACCCTATCCTATCGTCCACCTTTATCAAAACGAAACGATTGATGCACAACTCGAAAAATTATTAAAACAAAATTATCCCGACGTAAATTTTGAAGTTATAAACGCGGCTGTTACGGGTTACGAAACTTATCAGCACACCGCCTATATTTTAAGTGAGTTATTGGATTATAGTCCTGATCTAATTATTTTTTTTGATGGTCAGAACGACCATTTTATTAATAACCCGTTGTATAATCCTTATCAGGATAAAGAATATAAATTTTGGGAGAAACGATTACAACATCCATCGCTCACTGGTTCCTTCAATTATTTTATGTTGTGGCTGTCGAAATTCTCAGCGTTTGGAAAAGGTTATATGGCTTGGGAAATGCAAAGAGACGCTGTTAATTCTTATCCAAGGCAATCGCCGGTTATTGTACATAGCTCGGAAAAAAACGCCATCCTAAATCATAAATACATTTCTAAAAAAACATTTTTAAGAAGCATTGAAACTAATATTTCTATTCTTAAAACTAATAATATCCCTACCCTTATTTCGTTACAACCCATACTTGTTTTAAGAGATAAAATTTTACTTTCTGATGAAGAGAAAACATATTTAATTGAAGATAAAAATATAAAACAATTATATCCGTATGTGGTGGATGAGTTAAAAAACGTCTGCAAAAAAAATAATGCTGCTTTTGTAGATGTAAATGCTGCGTTTAATAATGAAAATCAAAAAAATAAACAATTGTTTATTGATTATTGTCACCTTAATTCAACAGGAAGTGAAATTGCTGCTAAAGCACTTTATGTATCCGTAGATAGTATTTTTTCAGCTTCGAAAAAATAATACAATAACTAGAAACGTCCAATAAAACCTATCTGAATAATTGGATTAGGATAAGGAGACAATGGTGAATCATTCAGATTCCATAAAGCCGTTGCTGCGCAATAAATATTATCCGTTACAGGATAGCGTAATCCGCCTCCTACTAAAATATTTTCAATCCAGATTCTTGCATTTGGCTTATAAGAATAAGGATTATCCCGATTTATCCTGTCGTATCCAGCCTGAACAAAAACATTCTCCAAAATAAAATAACGGGCCATAACTCTGCCGCCGTAAAATGTTGAAGTATATTTATAGTTATTATATCTGTAACTGTAATAATTATAAATACCTCCTATTCCTATCGAAAGCTTCTCAGTTACTTTATAACCTATCAAAGGCGAAACATCCACGTAAGATGGATTCCCCAACCAAGCCCCCACATTTCCTCCCCAAAATAACCTATCAATAAAAGGTTTATTCTCTTTCTGTTTTTGGCGCTTTATATAAGTTGAATCGTATTGCCCAAAACAAAATGAAGTCGCTACACTTAAGCTTAACAGAAAAATAAAAAAAAATTTGTTTGAATTAAAATGCATTGTGTTTTTTAGCCGTATATTCGTAGTGTAAATTTACGCATTATGTTTATAGTAGTAACTGGCGCTTCAAAGGGAATTGGGTTAGAAATTGTTAAACAATTTTTGGTTGACGAAGAAAACATGGTTTTAGCAATTGCACGAAGCTCAAAGGAACTCACAAATCTTCATAAAATTTATCCAAACAATTTAATAACTGTTTTTGGTGATTTAAATAAAACACCAACACAAAGCAGGATTCTGACTATTATTAAAAATAAAAAAGTTCAATTGGATATTTTGATTAATAATGCAGGAACGATTACCAATAAACCTTTCGAAAAAATTACTTCAAAAGAGTTGGAATACATTTATAGCACAAATGTTTTCGTTCCGTTTTTATTAATTCAGAAAATGTTACCGGTACTTGGTAAAAAAAATAAATCACACATCATTAATATCAGCAGCATGGGCGGCGTTCAAGGAAGTTCTAAATTTCCTGGGTTAAGCGCTTACTCTTCCTCAAAAGCTGCTTTGGCAGGATTAACTGAATGTTTAGCTGAAGAATTTAAAGGAAAAAATATTTCTGTAAACTGTTTGGCTTTAGGAGCCGTACAAACAGAAATGTTAGGAAAAGCTTTTCCCGGATACAAAGCGCCATTGCAAGCTAAACAAATGGCCAACTTTATAATTGATTTTGCTCTAACCGGCCACCAATATTTTAACGGAAAAATAATTCCTGTTTCATCAACCACCCCCTAATATGAGATTTCTATTTTTATTATTACTTCCTTTTAGTTTGTTGGCGCAAACCAAAGTGAATGTTCAGATATTGCAAAAAAATAATTACTGCGGTGGAATGAAACCGCCACCAGACATCTCAGCTCAATACGAAAAGCCATTGCCTTTTGCCAATAAAAAATTGGTAATTGTTTCAGCGAATGGAAAAATTTGTTCAACAACTACAAACGCAAATGGCTATTTAAAAATTAAATTAAAAGCCGGTTCGTATAAAGTTTACGAAGCGTGGCGCTATTACAAACAAACGCCTGATGGAACTGATGCAAAAAAGTTTGATGCAGAATGTTTAAAACAAGCTTGGCAAAAAGTTGATATTACCATAGACACTCGAAAAAAAGAACAAGCTATAGAAATTAATATCGATGAAGTTTATTGCATGCATACAATACCTTGCTTAATCAATCCCCAGTACCCGGAGTAATAATGAAAAAATGGGCATCCATATTTTTTCTTTTTCTTTCATTTGTTTTTAATGCGCAAACTTTAAAACAAACCATTCGTGGTGTTGTTTTAGATAAGCAAACGCAAAGTCCTTTACCTGGTTCTATCGTTATGGTTTTAGGCACCAACCCCATTAAAGCAGCCATTACTGATGAAAACGGAAAATTTCGTTTAGACAGTGTTACATTGGGAAGATGGGCTATAAAAACTTCTTTAATCAGCTACAAAGAAAAAACACAAACCGTTATTTTAAACAGCGGAAAAGAAATTGTTTTAAATATCGAGTTAGAAGAAAACGCAGTGCAAGCGAATGAAGTTACTATTGTAGCCGAGCAGGATAAAACTAAAACCAATAATAAAATGGCTACCGTTAGCTCACGGGTTTTTTCAGCAGAAGATGCATCGCGTTATGCAGGCAGTCGTAACGACCCCGCACGTATGGCAGCAAATTTTGCTGGCGTAAGTGGCGCTAACGATAGCAGAAATGATATTATTATTAGAGGTAATTCACCACTCGGCGTTTTGTGGCGATTAAATGGAACGGATATTCCAAATCCTAATCACTTTGGTTCTTTAGGTTCAACCGGTGGACCAATTAGTATTTTAAATAATAACACCCTTGATAATTCTGATTTTATGACAGGAGCTTTTCCTGCTGATTATGGAAATGCAACAGCTGGTGTTTTTGATTTAAAAATGCGTTCGGGTAATAATGAAAAACACGAGTTCTTAACTCAAATTGGTTTTAATGGTTTTGAATTAGGTGCTGAAGGTCCGTTCTCGAAAAAGAAAAAAAATGGCTCGTTCATGATTAATTATCGTTACTCCACTTTAGCCGCTTTTAAATATTTGGGATTAGATTTTGGTACAGGCGATGCCGTTCCTCAATATCAGGATTTAACGTTTAAAGCCGATTTCCCAACTAAAAAATTAGGTAAATTTTCCGTTTGGGGTATAGGCGGACTCAGTTATGTTGAATTATTGTCAAGCCAACAATCTAAAAAAAATAATTTATACGGTTATAGCGGCCGCGATACTTATTTTAAAGCGAATGTTGGTGCCGCCGGAATTTCACATACTTACCTCTTGAATTCAAGATCATATACCAAATTTAATTTAGGAGTAAGCGGACAGGAAAACTTTATTCGTGCCGATAGAGTTGATACCCTAACAAAACCTTTTACAATTAATCCGGAATACCGAAACAATTCTAACACGCTTAAATATTCAGCTAATTTTACTTACAATAAAAAATTTAACTCGCGTGATTTTATAAGTTCAGGCATTTATTTTGATTTGTTTAATACAACGTTCATTGACAGTACTGATAATTTCGACGGGAAAGGTTTTATTACTTTACGTAATTACAAAGGACAAACTGCATTGGGAAGATTATTTTTTCAATGGCAACATAAGTTTAATGATAAACTGGTGTTGAATACAGGATTAAGTTACCAGTATTTTTTTCTTAACGGATCACAATCTCCAGAGCCGCGCATTGGTTTAAGATACTCCATTAACAAAAAACAATCGTTAAGTTTTGGAGCGGGCATGCATAGTCAGGTGCAACCTTTATATTTATATTTTGCTACGTCAACTACTCCTCAAGGAAATATTGCGACTAATAAAAATTTAGATTTTACACGCGCCATTCATGGCGTTTTGGCTTATGATGTGAATTTATTTAATAGTGTACGCATAAAAACAGAATTGTATTATCAATACATGTATGGCGTTCCAGTTCGGACTCGTAAAGATTATTTCTCTGCATTAAATTTAGGTGCTGACTTTAATAGTCCGAATGTAGATAGTTTAGTAAGCAAAGGAACCGGAGAAAATTACGGGATTGAATTAACTTTAGAGAAATTTTATAGTAAAGGCTACTATTTTTTACTAACCGGATCCTTATTCCAAAGTAAATATGTGGCGAGTGATAATGTTTATCGCAACACCGCCTTTAATGGTAATTATGTTTTTAATGTGTTAGCAGGAAAAGAATTTAAAATAAAAGAGAAACATATTTTAGCACTAGATGTGAAGTTTACTTATGCAGGAGGAAAGCGGTATGTGCCAATTAATTTACCGGCCTCCATTGCCTATGGCGATGAAGTAAGAGATGGCTCTAAAGCGTATCAAAAACAATATCCCGAATATTTTCGAATGGATGTAAAGCCCTCTTACAAATTAAACACAAAACGTTTTACGCATGAAATAAGTGTGGATCTACAAAACATTACCAGACATGATAATGTTTTCCAACAAATTTACGACCTCAATACACAAAGCATAAAAACCGATTATCAGTTAAAGTTTTTTATTATCCCTCAATATAAATTGACTTTCTGAGAACCTGGATTTAATAAGCTCTTACGTTTTTGCCTTCCATAAAATTAATGAAAGCGCGATTAGCCACTTTATTACCACCTGGAGTTGGGTAATTGCCTGTAAAATACCAATCACCTAAATGATTTGGACAAGACAAATGAAGGCCTTCTATGTTTTGATAAATTATTTCCAATTCAGCTTTTAAATCTACAGGTTTAATCAGTTCGCCAATTTTTTGGGAAATTTCTTCGGTTGTAAATGTGTTATAAATTTCTTTCACAACATTTACTTGTTCTTCCTTTGGTTTTTTTATTTCCGCTAAAGCTTTTTCGTAAACCGCTTTCAAAATATTTTCTCTACCTGTTTCTTTTATCAATGAAATTGTAGCATCAAAGGCAGCAAATTTATTTAAAACAGCCATATCAATACCGTAACAATCCGGGTAACGAATTTGCGGTGCCGATGAAACTACAATTATCTTTTTTGGCTCGAGTCTATCTAAAATTCGTAAAATACTTTGCTTTAAAGTTGTACCACGAACAATACTATCATCCAACACCACCAAATTATCGATGCCCTTTTTCACAGTTCCATAAGTTACATCGTAACCTAAATTCACCATAATATCACGACTTTCATCATCTGTAATAAAGGTACGTTGCTTTACATCTTTTAAAACCACTTTATGAATGCGCGGCTGGACAGAAAGTATTTTACTTAACAAAGGTTCTGCAATGCTAGTTCCAGCTTTTAAAATTTCGGTGGCTTTATGTTTATTTAAATAATCATCCAATCCTTCTATCAATCCGCCAAAAGCAACCTCAGCTGTATTGGGAATATAACTGAAAACTGTATTATCTAAATCATAATTAACCGATTTTAATACCGATGGCACAAGATAACGGCCGAGAGCTTGCCTCTCCTTATAAATTTCAGAATCATTACCACGCGAAAAATAAATTCGTTCAAACGAACATGCCTTTTTCTCGAGTGGAGTTACTATTTCTTTTACCGAAAAATCACCATTCTTTTTTATAATTGCGGCGTGTCCGGGCGTTAATTCTTTTACATCTTCAAACGGCGCATTAAATACAGTTTGAATGACCGGACGCTCACTTGCTACAACTAAAATTTCATCATCTATATAATAATAAGCAGGACGAATTCCATTCGGATCACGCAATACAAACGCATCACCATGCCCCATCATACCGGCCATTACATAACCGCCATCCCAACGTTTGCTACTCTCAATTAAAATAGAAGCGACATCAATATTATCCTGAATTTTTTTCGAGATAGTCATATTATCCAGACCATCTTCTTTAAACTGACGAAACAAACGGTCGTTTTCTTTATCTAAAAAGTGACCGATTTTTTCCATGACTGTAATCGTATCCGCTTTTTCGCGGGGATGTTGTCCGAGTTCAACTAAATGATCAAAAAGTTCATCTACATTAGTGAGGTTAAAATTGCCAGCGACAACTAAATTTCGCGCCATCCAATTATTTTGACGACGGAAAGGATGACAACTATGAACTCCATTTTTTCCGAAAGTTCCATAGCGTAAATGACCTAACATTAACTCGCCTAAAAAGGGGATATTTTCTTTTTGCCATTCGGCGCTTTTATATTCTTCAGGTTTTTTTCGAGAAGCGTTTACAAATAAATCGTTCACTTGCGAAAAAATATCTTGTGTTGCTTTTGGTTCAACCGAACGAATGCGATCGATGTAAGTTGTTCCAGGTTTGGCGTCTAATTTTACTGTGGCTAAACCGGCACCGTCTTGTCCGCGGTTTATCATTTTTTCCATGAGCTGATACATTTTGTGAAGGCCGTATCTTGCCGAACCATATTTGGTTTTATAGTAGGAGACTGGTTTCAGAAGGCGGATTAATGCTACACCGCACTCGTGTTTAATAACATCACTCATTTTGGGATTACAAATGTACAGCTTTGGATGATTTTTTACTATTTAGATTTTAACAAAACAGATGATTGAATGTTAACGGGTTTTCAAAAAAAATCTACATTCCCACCCATCCTTTTGCCACTTTGCTACGTTATAGTATAATAAACACCACCATGCTGAAAATTAAGCTGTTAAAGACTTGGTATTTTAAGTTAAAATAGCTAAATTTGAAGTTTAGATGGTAAAAACCACTTTTAACATGAATAGAATTGTATTTTTTATTTTTTTGGCGTTTATTTTCAACACCGCCAAATCACAAGTTGTAATTAACGAGGTAAGTTGGACCAATCAAGGTAAAACGCAAGGATTGATGCCAGCTACTATTCCTGATAATTCACCTGATTATATTGAGTTATACAACGCAACGCCAAGCTTTACACATTCATTAAATGGTTATTATTTAACCAATAGCAAAACTAATTTATACATGTGGCCAATTCCAAGTGGATTAACTCTAGGCCCTGGCCAATACATGACATTTTGGTGTGACGGTCGTAATCAACGTGAAACTACTCCACTTCCTTTTAAACGTTACCATACTAATTTCACTATTGAACAATGTAAAAACCAATGGGTGATGTTAACTTATGGTGGAGTTATTAAAGATTCGATATATGTTCGAAGAACAAAAGCTGGTGACTCATGGGGGAAATATCCAGACGGCAATACTTCAGGGCCTGTTAGATGGTATTTATTTAACGGGGGCGCTTCAGTACCTTTAATGGCAAATTTTGATGCTTCAAATTTTGTTAATGTTCCTGCTGCAAATGTTTATTTTGGTTATGCGCCAACACCAACATTTACAACTCCTATTACAGCAGGTTTTACACCACCAGTAACTGGAAGTTATGATATGGTAATTCCTGATACTGTAAACTTTCAAATTAATTACACCCGCGGAGATTGCGGCTCGCCGGGAGGAGATATACCTTGTTCCAGTTATACTGGATGTATTGGTAATGCAACAGCAGCCACTACTTATACTTATGTGGA
>JAYTSW010000467.1:0-12703 GCA_043745425.1 Sphingobacteriaceae bacterium
TCGAAATATAAAGACATGGGATTTCCTTTCTCAAGTTGGTTGTATCGTATTGCAATTAATGAAGTAAATATGTTTTACAGGCGCTCTAAAAAAGCGAGGATAATAAGTATAAACGACCGCACTATTAAAACTATTGCCAATGAATCAGACGGAGTAGATGACGAATTGATTGTTGCATTAAAAAAATCGCTGTTGTATTTGTCGGAAGATGAATTGTTACTTATTGAACTTCGTTTTTTTGAGGAGCGTCCCTTTTCTGAAGTAGGCGATATTTTAAATATTACAGAAGGAAATGCTAAAGTGAAAACGTATAGAGTGATTGATAAGCTGAGAGAGATTTATACCAAAGTAGAGCAGGAATAATTGAACAATAGAAATTAGAAAAATTAAAACAATGAATAATTATTTAGTAATCGAAAATCGTCCTGAACTAACTGCAATGCAGATATTGGGCGGAATGAATTTTACAGCTATAAAAGAAAAAGCTGCCACAGCAGGTTCAGGTTTGGGCGACAGTGGCTTAAGCAATGATATTATTAAAAAAGGTTTAATTGCAGTAGCTATTGTTGGTTTAGCAGCACTTGTATACAAAAGTTTTAATGGCGATAATGAACCCGAGTCACAACAATTCACATCTTTAATTTCAGATTCTACTATTACCAAACAATGGCAGGCTGAGGAATATCATGTGGTGGTAAATGATTCTAATATTGATTTGAACACATTGCATACTTCCACTAAATCTACAGTAGTTAAAATTATACCTCAAGTGGCTTGTGCGCCGCGACCTTCACCGCCAATAGCATTATGTCAGCCAGAACATAAGGTTTCAGAAAGTGCTGCTGTTGCTGAAAATTATAATATTCTACATGCTCCAGCAGTTCCACCACCTTATTATAGTCCGGAAACTTTTAATGAAAGTCCGAATACCACTTGTAAATTATGGCAACCAGCTACTTTTGGAATGGCAGTGACTGCAGCAGCTACACAAATGAAAATGGATTGCAATGGTTGTGATTTTTTTTATAGCCCTTCTGAAAAATTCGATGGAAAAGGATATAAAGGCATTTGGCTTCATATAAACGCAAGAAAGAAAACAAACTTTGAATTAAAAAATTATTTAAAAAACATTGCTTTAGTGCAATCTTCGGTGGATAAGTGTATTTCAAGTCACCCTATTGCTATTGCTATTGGTGGTCCCACTTGGAATGGAAAGGAATGGATTTATTTGAATGATAAAACTAAGGCATTAAAATGCACATATCATTTTGAAGGAGAAATGGATATTTATTTAATATTTGAGAATGCGAAAGTGGGAGATAAATTAGTGTTTGAGGATTTTGTGTTTGCAAGGGTGGTGGAGTAATCTCACCCGTCAGCTAAATATGACATCCTCTTCTCAAAGGAGAGGGGAGATTGCGTTTTTTGTAGGAGATAATGTTTCAATGAAGTGGAAAATCGCCTGTCCTTGAGGAGAGGGGGAACCACGCAAAGCGCGGTGGGTAAGGTCAAGCACTGAAGGGTATGCAACGTTTTGTTTTTTTTGTCGTATTTAGTATGAACTTTAAAGGAATTAGGGTGTAATAAATTAATAAGAAACTGTAACTAATCATAATTTTAAGCATTATCCCTCGGATGAAAAAAATCCCCGCCCTTGTTTTGTTCTTAAGCATCAGCTTTTGTTCTTATTCTCAAAATTTTATTAAAGGTACTGTTACCGATAGCACTAATGCTCCTGTTTCGTATTGCTCGATGGTATTATTAAATGCTAAAGATAGTAGTCAGGTAAAAGGCAATATTAGTGATAGTGTCGGTTATTTTACTTTTGAAAAAATAAAACCGGGAAATTATTTTATCAAATTCAGTGCCGTTGGTTTTAAAGCAACTAATACTGCAACGTTCAGTGTTGATTCTTTAGCGCCAATAACATTACCGCCACAAATTTTAAAAATGGATGGTGGTGTTAATTTAAAAGAAGTCTCAATTGCTATTTACAAACCTGCCATCGAGTTCGCAAAAGGTAAAGTGATAATGAATGTTGAGGATGATATTCTTGCGAAAGGGAATACCGTTCTTGATTTAATTAAACGTATTCCAGGTGTAATAGTAGACGCGCAAAATAATATCACCGTTAACGGTTTAAGTGATGTGCGTTTTATGATTGATGAACGTTTGCAGCAAATGCCCGCACCTCAGGTTATAGATATGCTTTCCGGCATGAGCGCCGACGCTGTTTCCAAAATAGAATTAATAAAAAATCCACCCGCGCGTTACGATGCCGCAGGAACTGGAGGCTTAATAAACATTATTACAAAACGAGCAAAAGTAAAAGGGTATAGCGGCAATATTGCTTTTGGTATAAGTCGGGGAGAAAGATTACGTTTTGGTCCGAATTTCTCTTTCAATTATAAATCTAACAAATTAAGTATTTTCAGTAATCTCAATTATGGCCATTGGGATGGTATAAATCATCAGACACTCGAACGTAAGATAATTACAAATGGAAACACAGAAACTATTAATTCTTATGGTATAAATGAAAGTTTTCAGAGTGTATTTTCAGGAAGCGGAGGTATTGAATATGATATTACTAAAAAAATGCTGGTAGGATTTTATGTGAATGGCGGTAAGAACGATGATTCTTATCTAACCGATTATAAAACCGGAGTAGGAAACAGTTCTTATTTTAATTATGGAAAAGCAGTTGCCGCCACTAAGGAAACGTATAATACTGCATCACCTAATTATAATCTTAGCTTATTGCAAAAGTTGGATTCAACAGGCGGACAAATAAAATTAAGTTTAGGTTACAATAATTACACAGAGAAACTGGATAAGATAATGAATAACCAATTTTACGACAACAATGATATTGAAGTAGCGCCCCCAAGTAATTATACCAGTCACGGCACCCGTACTTTTAATGTATATACAGGGAAACTCGATTTTAATAAAACCTTTAAAAACAAACTTTCTCTCGAGGCCGGCTTAAAAGCTAACTATGAAGATGATTATAATAATACAAAATGGAATTTATTGAATCAGTCTACCGGTTTTTTTGTTGGGGACACAACGTTTTACAATAAGTATAGATTCAAGGAAAATATTTTAGCGGCTTATACAACATTATCGAGAAGTTGGGATAAAATCGGATTTAGCGTTGGCTTACGTGCGGAAGAGACTAGTTATGATGCTAATTTCATGAGCTCAAATTATCGTTTCAAGCGTAATTACATTAATTTATTTCCTAGTGGTAGTTTGGATTTTAATTTGAATAAAAAAAATACAATTACGGCGGCATATAGTTACCGAATTCGCAGACCCGATAATGGTATGCTAAATCCAGTGCGACAATTTAACGATCAGTTAAATTATGGTGTAGGAGATCCGGAAATAAGACCGCAGTATGCGCATCATTTTAATATTGATTATAATTATAACCAATTTATAACACTTAGTCTGGGTTACGATAAAACAAAGGATTTCACATTCTTTTATTCGTATACACCAACTAATTCAAGAGTTAATATAGACACCATTTCCAATTTACCAAAAATGGACAATGGTTATTTAAGTATATCTGCGCAAAAAAGAATAAAATGGTACAGTTTTCAAACTTATTTTGTAGGTATGTATCAGGCTTTTTATGGGCAACTGAACAATCAAGACGTAACTTCCCACACTTATAATAATTATTTTAATCTGAATCAAGAAATTTATTTACCTAAAGATTTTAAAATTGCAGTTTGGGCCGGACGAGGCTCGGAATTTCAGCATGGACCTCAAACCTATTATGCACGCAGTGCTGTTCATTTAAGCATTGACAAAGCTTTTCTAAATAAAAAACTGAATATAACATTAGCTTTTCAGGATATATTGTACAAAGATTATTTTTCTTATAAAACAACCTATACCAATCAGAGTTTTTATTGGAAGGACCGAATGGATACGCGTCGGTTTCGTTTTAGGATTAGTTACCGATTTGGTAAAATGCAGATTCAGCAACGGCTGAATACTGATGCAGAGCCCGGAATTAAGGCGGGGAAGTAATTTTTTCCTATCTTAGATTTATGAAAAACAAAATTTACCCTTGCTTGTGGTTTGATGGTAAAGCCAAAGCGGCAGCAGAATTCTATTGTTCAGTATTTAAAAATTCAAAAATTACTGCAGAAAACCCAATGGTGGTAATGTGGGAATTAAATGGAACAAAAATAATGGGATTAAATGGGGGCCCAATGTTTAAAATAAACCCCTCTATTTCTTTTTCTGTTACTTGTGAAAGTGTCGAAGAAACTAACACTTTATGGAATAAATTATCAGAAGACGGAATGGTGATGATGCCACTTGATAAATATCCTTGGAGTGAACTTTATGGTTGGGTGCAAGATAAATTTGGTATGACCTGGCAGTTAAGTATTGTTTACAACGAAGGGGAGAAAATGAAAATAACACCTAGCTTTTTATTTACTGATAAACGTTTCGGTCAGGGTGAAGCTGCATTGAATTTCTACACCAAAGTATTTGAGAATTCGAAAAAAGATCAGATTATTTTATATCCTGAAGGAGACCCTAATGAAGGCAAATTAATGTTTTCCGAATTTAAAGTAAACGGTTACCAATTAATCGCTATGGATGGTCCTGGTGAACATAAATACACATTTAACGAAGCAGTTTCATTTGTAGTTAATTGCGACACACAAAAAGAAATTGATGACTACTGGGATAAATTTACTGCAGATGGTGGAGAAGAGAGTATGTGTGGTTGGTGTAAAGATAAATTCGGTGTATCGTGGCAGATTGTCCCTAGTATATTAGGAGAATTGATGGGTGATCCGAAAAAAGCTCCAAATGTGATACAAGCTTTTCTGAAAATGAAAAAGTTTGATATTGAAATTTTACTTAAAGCATAATTAATTTAAAAATAAAAAATATGAAAGCAGCAAAAATTACTTTTTGGATTACAACAGTACTTATTTTTTTAACTGAAGGTGTAATGCCTGCATTAACTTTTAATTCAGAAGAAGCAAGATTGGGACTACAACATTTAGGGTATCCTGCCTATTTTGGCATGGCATTAGCGATATTTAAAGTATTGGGAGCTTTAACATTAATAATTCCGCAAATACCAAAAAGTATTAAAGAGTGGGCCTATGCAGGTTTCACTTTTAATTTTATTTTTGCTTTAATTAGTCATTTGGTGATTGATGGGGTAAATGGAGGAATGTCGTTATTTCCTTTAATTGCTATTGGAATATTGGCGGCATCATATATCTCGTATCACAAAATACAAGCCGCTAAATAACAGAAATCAAAATACATGTAGTAGCCAAAAACGTCATAAGCCAATACATTGCCTGGAGGAAATAAAATAACAATTGTCGATAAAACAACTGCAATAAGAAAATAAACAGTATTTGATATTTTGGAATTCGACTGCATTAAAATTTGTAGAGATTAAATTACTCTTTAAAATTAACCTTAACAAAATATTCAGTCCGTCCTAACAAAGAAATGCCGATAAAACCACGGATATTTAAATTGCCTTTTTCATCTCGGGTTATTTTGCAATCGTAGGTCTTTCCGTTTTTTGGATCGTAAATACTCCCGCTTTTCCAAAGATTATTCTCGGCATAAACAAAGTTTTTAAATATTACGGAGTTTAATATTTTTTGTGCCTTCTTGGTTTTATCTGGATTTTCTTTGTCTAATTTCTCTGGGTTTTTCATCCACACTAGTTTACCATGATATTTTCCATTTTCTTCATACACTTTAATAATCCCTTCATTTGTAGGATTCATGTAGAATCCTAAAATATCAGCGGCTTTGGTTTGCGAAAAAGAGTTTGCAAAAGTGAATAAACTAAGTATTACTATAAAACTTTTCATCTTTTGCTGTTTTGATACCCGTCAGATTCCTCAGAGGCAGTTTAATTAGGTTCTTTAAAATCTACTTTTGTAAAGTGTGAAGTTCTTCCTAATAGTGAAATGCCAACATACCCCCGGATATCCAAATTACCCTTGGTGTCTCTTGTAACTTTACAGTCATAAGTTTTCCCGTTTTTAGGATCGTAAATGGTCCCTTTCTCCCAAGTATCATCACCATCGAAAATAAAATTATTCATAATAACCAAGCCTAATCTTTTTTGACTTCGTTTTGACACATCAGGATTATTACTATCGAGATTGGCAGGATTCTTTGTCCAAACTAGTTTCCCAAAATATTTTCCGCCGGTTTCGTAAATTTTAAGAATGGCATCTGCATCAGGATTCATGTAGGTGCCAATAATATCCGCGGCCTTGTTCTGCGAATAAGAACTGGTGAAAATTAATATACTGAGTAATGTGATTATTTTTTTCATACTACAATTGTTAAGGGTTATTCAAATTTAGGTAATCTTCCAGGAGTAGCGGGTAATTTTAAGCTTTCTGTTTTTGCTTCAAGGTCTGTTAATTTTTTTGAAACGTCAACAATTTGAGAATATACTGGTTTAAATTTTTCTTTCACTTCACTTAATTTTTCTTTGTAAGTGTTAGTAGCTCCCAATGAATTACTCCAGGTGCCGCCAGCGATATTTTCCAATGAACCTGTTAAACCGGGTAAAGTTTCAAACTCACGTTTTGCTAAGCTGCCATCACCGTGCATGGCAAATGAAATATCTTTTAATTGATTTTCCATTGCTTTTATATCTGTAAGTAAATTTAAACTAGAACTCGGACCTTTTTGTAATCCCGCTTTCAAAAATTTTAAACGATCATTCATATTACCAATATAAGCATCACTGCCCGACATCACACGTCTGAATTCAGCAAGTGTTTTATTGAATTCCAAAGTCTCTTTTTGATCAGGTAATGGCAATGTTGAATTTTGAAGTGTAGTTAAATTAAAAGCTACTTTCTCACTTAAAGGCTCCACTTTTCCTTCGTACACTTTTACAACTTGCGCAAAATATTTTCCAGGCAATGCAACCGGACCTTGCTCTGCGCTTTCATATGGATTATCAGGATTTGGTGTATAAAAATTAACAGGAGAAGTAACTTCTAAACGTCCGTCCCAAGTAATTTTTTTCATTCCTTTAGTAGCTTCCTGTTTTAATTTTCTTATTTCGTTACCGTGTTCATCAGTAATAATAACTAAGGCGTAAGCAGCTTCTTCATTATCTTCAATGCGAATACTATCTGCACTGGGATAAAACACATCTTTATTAGCTTTTATTTTTTCTTTTTCGTTTGCTTTACGTTTATCCTTAATGGTTTTATAATCATCCTTTTGATTATAGGTGATAGTAGCCCCTACAGGAGGATTACTTGCTGTAAAAAATGAAGCACCCTGAAATGATTTTCCTTTATGTCCAAATGGCGTTGATTCATTAAACACTAAACCATCTTTAATAGGGAAGATAAATGCTTTCTTGTCCAAATCTTCTTTCTTTATATTTTGTAATAAACTGTAATCATCAATTATATAAAATCCACGACCGAAAGTCGCGACAATAATGTCATTTTCTCTTTTTTGTATCGTGATATCTTTAATACAAATAGCTTCCGGTAAACCGTTTTTTATTTCAATCCAGTTTTTGCCACCATCATTGCTAAAATAAAAACCAAACTCAGTTCCGCAGAATAATAGATTTTTATTGGTGTGATCTTCCGCCATACTATAAGCAGAACCTTTCTCAGGTAAATTTCCTGTAATGCTAATCCAGGTTTTTCCTTTGTCAGTTGTTTTTGCTAAGTAAGGTTTAAAATCGCCATTGCGGTGATTGTTTAACACAGCATAAGCTACATTTTCATCGTGCTGCGAAGCCATAATGAAATTAACAAGTGGCCCTAATGTTACGCCTCCAGTAGTAGTTGCTGGTGATTGAGAACTCTTATTCCATGTTTTCCCACCATCAATTGTTGTTTGAATTAATCCATCATCTGTTCCTGCATAAATAATATTTTCATTTTTTGGAGATTCTCCTAATGCTGTAATGTTTCCGTAGAGCGAGGTGGATTGATTTTTAGCAACAGCATCCATACTCCAAACTTTACCCATTACCGGTAATTTATTTCTGTCAACCTGACGAGTTAAATCAGGACTAATCACATTCCATGTATGTCCACGATCATCACTACGAAATACTTTGTTAGCAGCGAAGTAAATACGTTTGTTGTCGAAATTGCTAACCAACAATGGTGCGTCCCAATTATAACGGTAAGCAGGCTCTCCCGCTTTTTCTTGTGGTTTAATATCAATTGCTTCTCCCGATTTTCTATCGTAACGTACAAGTCCGCCATATTGCCATTCGCTATATACAATATTTGGTTCGCTTGGGTCAACTCGGCTTTGAAAACCATCTCCGCCAACGGTAACAAACCAATCCGTATTAATAATTCCTGTTGCGCTAATATTGCGTGAGGGACCACCTAGTGAATTATTATCTTGAGTACCTCCATAAATATTGTAAAATGGTTTAGCGTTATCGGTACACACTCTGTAAAATTGTGTTATTGGTAAATTCGCTTTGTAATCCCATGTACTTGCACCATCGAATGTTTCATACAATCCACCATCACAACCTACAAGCATATGATTTGTATTTCTTGGTTCAATATAGATAGCGTGATTGTCTACATGTTTATTTTTTTCTCCTAAACCTTTAAATGTTTTTCCACCATCGGTTGTTACTTGTAACCAAGTATCCATCGAATAAACCTTATCTACATTTTTCGGGTCACAAAAAATTTCCTGATAGTAGTTTCCGGCAGTAGCCCAATCACTTTGTTTATCCCAACTCGCGCCACGGTTTGAACTCTTGTAAAAACCTTTTCCTTCTGTTGCTTCAATAATTGCATAAACGACATCCGTATTAACTGGAGAAATTGCTAATCCAATTCGCCCCATGTCTGTTGTTGGAAGACCGTTAGTTAATTTATTCCAAGTTAAACCGCTGTCAGTACTTTTGTACAAAGCACTTTCTGGTCCGCCACTGATGTATGTCCACTCGTGTCGACGACGTTGATGCGCTGTTGCATACAAAATATTGGTGTGTTTATGATCGATATGTACTTCGTTGAAACCTGTATTCTCACTTACATTTAAAACTTGCTTCCACGTTTTGCCACCGTCTGTTGTCTTGTAAATACCGCGCTCTCCGCCTGCGTTCCAAAGTGGACCATAAGCTGCAACATAAACTATATCTCCGTTATCAGGATCTATTGCAATATTTCCAATGTGTTCTGATTTTGTTAAGCCTACATTTTTCCAGGTTTTACCACCATCTTCACTTTTATAAACGCCATCGCCGTAACCAACAGCACGCTGATTATTATTCTCTCCTGTTCCAACCCAAATTACATTAGGGTTATTTTGGTCGATAGCAACGCAGGCAATTGAATACACATTTTGCCCATCAAATATTGGAGAAAAAGTAACACCCGCATTGGATGTTTTCCAAACACCGCCTGCCGCTGCAGCAATATACCACTCGTTTTTATTTTTTGGATTCACTGCTATATCAATTACACGGCCAGAAGTTACCGCTGGACCAATACTTCTGAATGAAAGTGCAGAATAGGTTTCTGACTTTAACATAGGGTCTTTAGGTCCTTCAGATTTCGAATCTTTTTTATCGGCTTCTTTTTTTTGAGCTGGCAATAAACTACTCATTAATAAGGCCACAGTTACCAGAGTTAAATGTATTTTTTTCATAGGATTTTGTAAGGTATACAAATCTAGCATTTTTCAGTATACAGCCAAAGCCCAAAATGGGGGATAAAACGCGGTGTTTTCTAATAATTTAGACTAGCCTAAAAATTTGTTTAGGTTAATATAAATTTATACATTTGCAGAATGTTAATCTCGTACACAGAGGAAAATTATTTGAAGGCTATTTTTGCTTTGAGTCGTTTGTATAATGACCAGGAGGTAAGTACCAATCAAATATCTGAGCATCTTAAAAACAAAGCAGCTTCTGTTACTGATATGTTAAAGCGTTTGTCGGATAAAAAATTAATCGATTACAAGCCTTACAAAGGTGTTAAGTTAACAGAAAAAGGAAAAAAGACAGCGATTAAAGTTATTCGTAAACACAGGTTGTGGGAAGTGTTTTTAGTGGAGAAGTTGAATTTTAAATGGGATGAAGTACATGATATAGCAGAACAATTAGAACACATACAAAGCGATGATTTAATTCAGAAGTTGGATAATTATTTAGGAAATCCGAAGGCTGATCCGCACGGCGATCCGATTCCTGATGCAGCAGGAAAATTTTATATTCAAAAATCCGTGGCGCTTTCAACCGCTGCAAAAAAAACAGTGATGGTTGTAACAGGCGTTTCTGATCATAGCACAGAGTTTCTTCAATTTTTATCTAATTCAGGAATTAGTTTAGGCCATCAGTTAAAAATTGAAGAGCACAATAATTATGATAAATCTATTATTGTGAAGATTAATAACAAGCATACTTTATTTTTAAGTCATAAAGTAGCCTCTAATATTTTAGTGGAAGCGAAATCATGAATAAGTCGAGCGGCAAATCATTAGAAGAAGTTCACGCTTCAGTAAACACCACTGGAAAAACCCGCTGGCGAAGCTTGTTTGCTTTTTTTGGTCCGGCTTACATGATAAGTGTTGGTTATATGGATCCGGGGAATTGGGCGACAGATATTGCAGGAGGAAGTAAATTCGGATACAGCTTAATTTGGGTATTGGTGATGAGTAATTTAACAGCCTTGCTATTGCAAAGTCATTGCGCGCGTTTGGGTATTGTAACTGGAAAAGATTTGGCGCAGGCGAGCAGAGAAAATTATCCGCCTTTCGTGAATTTATTTTTATATGCATTAGCTGAGATAGCTATTGCGGCTTGTGATTTAGCTGAAGTTATTGGAATGGCTATTGGTATTCATTTATTATTCCCTCATGTTTCATTAGTTGTCGGTGTTTGTATTACAGTGTTGGATAGTTTTGTGTTATTGTTTTTGTTGAATAGAGGCATTCGGAAATTGGAAGCCTTTATAATTTCGCTGGTTTTATTAATTGCTGTTTCTTTTTTTATTCAGCTAAGTATTGCAAAACCAGATTTGGCTGAAGTGGCAAAAGGAATTATTCCTGGAATTGCCAATGAAGAAGCTTTATATATTGCCATTGGTATTATCGGCGCAACTGTAATGCCGCACAATTTGTATTTACATAGTTCGTTAGTACAAACTCGTAAGTTCAATCGGAATTCGGTTGACATAAAAAAAGCAATCCGTTTTAATGTAATTGATAGTACTATTGCTTTGAATTTGGCACTGTTTGTAAATGCAGCTATTTTAATTTTAGCAGGCGCATCATTTTATGCTAATGGTGCGAATGATGTTTCTGAAATTCAGGACGCACATCGTTTATTAGAACCAATGTTAGGAAGTACGCTTGCACCTGTTTTATTTGCTGTTGCTTTAATTGCTGCTGGACAAAGTTCAACCGTAACAGGAACATTGGCAGGGCAAGTGATAATGGAAGGATATTTAAATTTACGTTTACAGCCTTGGATAAGAAGATTGCTTACACGTTTAATTGCTATCATTCCTGCCTTATTAACTATTTTAATTTTAGGTGAAGAGAGCACTGGGAAATTATTAATTCTTAGTCAGGTTATTTTAAGTTTGCAATTAGGGTTTGCGGTTATTCCATTAATTCATTTTGTGAGTGATAAAAGTAAAATGCGCGAGTTTGTGATTCCGTTTTGGCAAAAAGCCTTATCATGGATTGCAGCTGCTGTTATTATTGGTTTGAACATTAAAATGGTATTTAATGAATTAACGAACTGGATTAAGAGCTCTGATAATGCAATTTTAATCAGCTTCACAATTGTCCCTTTATGTTTATTGTGTGCGTTAATGCTGTTATACATTATTGTAGTGCCGTTCATTCGTAAACGCGATGCTGTGTTGCATTCTAAATTTCATGGTGAGTATATACCTATTGTGTTTTCAGAAAGTAACAAATATAAAAAAGTGGCCATCTCAGTTGATTTTAGCACGAGTGACAATAAAGCCATTAATAAAGCTGTTGGTTTAGGTGGAACTGAAGCGGAATTTTTGCTCGTTCATATTTTAGAGAGTACTAACGCAGTAGTGTATGGCGAAGATTCGTTTGATATGGAGCGAGAGCAGGATTACCAGTTTTTAAAACAATATGCAGAGCAGTTAACAGAGAAAGGTTTTAAATGTACAATTACTCTGGGTTATGGAAATCCAAAAACTTCTATTCCGGAATTAGTTACAAAAAATAATTGTGATATTTTAGTTATGGGAACTCACGGTCATAAAACTTTCAAGGATATTTTATTAGGAACTACAATAGAAGGGGTGAGACATAATATTAAAGTGCCATTGGTATTGGTTTAAGGCCCCGAGAACAATTCGAAAGCAAAGAAGCAAATGTCATCCACTTGCGGAGCAACATCTTTCCATAATAAGAATTCAGTAATTGCATTTTCACATTCTTCATCAAAAGGCATGTCATTATATCTCTCAAGCGAATCAATTATGCGTTTAGAGGAATATTTTTTCATGGTTGGTCCGCCAAACTGATCCTGTATACCATCGGAGTGAAGGTAAACCCTTAAGCCTTTATCGAAAGGTATTTTAATAACTTCTAGGGCTGATAAATCTTCATCATAACCAACCGAGTGAACATTTCCTCTTTGCAAGATTAATTCATTTTCAATTTTATA
>JAYTSW010000468.1:0-3361 GCA_043745425.1 Sphingobacteriaceae bacterium
GTCCTTTAAACAATACAACTGTTGTAAATCCATTCCACTCTTATGAAAACGCAGGTATTTATCAAGTGTGGTTAGTGGCCTTCAATGATAAAGGTTGCAAAGATACTGTGATGCATACGATAGAAATACAAGGTGAATATGCATTATATATCCCGAACACATTTACTCCTGATGGTAACGGACTCAATGATATCTTCCAGCCAAAAGGTGTGGGTATCGATGAGAGTTCTTACAAGATGTACATCTTTGATCGTTGGGGAGAAATTATTTTTACAAGTGATGAGTTCCGCAAGGGATGGGATGGTACAGTAAAAGGCTCAGGTAAACAAGCTGAACAAGGTGTGTACACATATAAAATATTAGTTAAAGATTTTCAGGGGAATGTACATCCTTATATCGGTCATGTAAATTGTTTACCACGACAAGCAAAAGTGGATTAGGAAATATTAATAATTAATAAAAACCCTGCGGCGAGAAATTGCTTCGGGGTTTTTTATTTAGATTCAGCGCAACGTTCTCCATCAATGGCGGCGCTTACAATGCCACCGGCAAAGCCTGCACCTTCACCGCAAGGAAATAAATTTTTTAATTGAGGATGCTGCAATGTTTCTTTATCGCGAGGAATACGAACAGGAGTTGATGTGCGCGATTCAACACCAACAATTAAAGCTTCATTGGTTAAGTAACCGCGCATTTTTGTTCCAAAAGCTTTAAAACCTTGTTGTAACGAATTACCAATTAATTTTCCTAACACTTCATTCATCATTGCAGATTTAATTCCTGGTTGATAAGAACAATCGGGAAGAGAAAAACTTAATTTATTATTTACAAAATCTTGTAAGCGCTGTGCGGGTGCGGTTTGTGTTTTACCGCCGTGAACCCAGGCATTATATTCCAATTGTTTTTGAAATTCTAATCCGGCGAGTGGACCAAAATTTTTGTAGGCCTCAAAATCTTTTAAATCAAAACCAACAACTACACCACTGTTTGCAAATGGATTGTTGCGTTTACTTGGTGACCAACCATTAGTTACAACTTCTTCCTGAGCGGTTGCGCAGGGTGCTATAATTCCACCGGGACACATACAAAAAGAGTATACACCACGACCTTCAACCTGTTGCACTAAACTATAATTAGAGGCAGGAAGATAAGTGCGTTTTTCATTTACTTCAGTTAATGAACCGCAATGGTATTGGATGCGATCAATTAATTCTTGCGGATGTTCGGCACGAACACCCATGGCAAACGGTTTTGCTTCTATTAAAATTTTCTTTTTATCAAACAACTCATAAATATCACGAGCGCTGTGCCCTGTTGCTAAAATTAATTTTTGAACAGGAACTATTTTTTCAGAATTAATTTTTAAATCTAAAATTGTAATTTCTTTTAATTGATCATCACTAGTAGTAATATCAATTAATTTATGCTCGAAATAAATTTCGCCACCAAATTGTAAAATGGTTTCTCTTATATTGGCAATTATTTGCGGAAGTTTGTTAGTGCCAATGTGAGGATGAGCATCAACCAAAATTTCTTCTGAAGCGCCGTGATAAACTAAAGTTTTCAAAATTTTATCTACATCACCACGTTTTGTTGAACGGGTATATAATTTACCATCACTATAAGTCCCTGCTCCGCCCTCGCCAAAACAATAATTACTGTCAGGATTTACAATATGTTCTTTATTAATCGCTGCTAAATCTCTACGACGACTTTGAACATCTTTACCACGTTCAATAATAACAGGTTTAATTCCTAACTCTAAACAACGCAAGGCTGCAAACAATCCTGCTGGCCCGGCACCGATAATAGTTGTGGTTTTTGCATTTTGATTTACGTGTATGTATTCTGGTTTATAATTAAAAGCAGGAATGCCTTCATTAATATAAACATCAACAGTTAGGTTGATTTTAATATTTCTACCGCGCGCATCAATGCTGCGTTTTACAGGTTGAATAGAAAATGTTTCGGATGGGTTTAAAGAAAGCTGTTCGGCTATTTCTTCTTTAAGAAGTTGTTCGTTGTAAGCTGTTTTTGGAGGCAGCTGTAATTGAATTGTTTTTTTCATTTTTAAAGAAGAGTTTTTATCTCTTATTTTATTAGTATTCTGTCGTCATTCTGAGTGAAGCCGAAAGACTATCTCTCATTCGTTTTTGTAAAGATATAAATATTATTCTTTGCTTTTTTTGTATTCCCCATCAAATAAAACCACCCAGGTTTTCCCTCCGTTCTTACTCAGATTCCAAGTTTGTCTAACATTTCCATTCGGCAATTTTTCCCAAATAATTTGGTTGATGCCTTGTTTTGCATCGCCTGATAGTTCATCGCTAAGTATCATTTTTCCATTTACAAAACCACCAGTTAAAAACAAAGTCAGGCCTGAATTGTCAATCCAATATTGTTCCCATCGTTGTTTGGCAGGATTATATTTGTTTAAACTTTTTCCTTCGTATTTTCCCTTTGTAATATAATTTTCAAGAATGCCCACGCCATCTATAATTTGTTCAATCCGACTTTTCCCTGCTATTGTATCAGTCCCAAATTTATAAACATCCCAATTTCCCAACCAAAAATCAAATTGATGATAAAGTTCATGAATTTTTTTATCGGGTTGTTGTGCCATAAAAAATTGCGGAATGATTAAACAAATGAAAAGTATGATTTTTTTCATAGCGAATAAATTATCCTTCAAAGGTTATAGAAAAAACAACCATGCGTGAATTTATTTTATCTACACTCTTTGCAAAAATATTGGGGTCTTTATAAATTAAATTTTTTGTTCCCTGGATTAATTTTATTTCCAAGCCTAATTTAAAATAGTGAAGATAGAAATCTGTTCCTGCACCAGCCGAATAAAAATAATCGTCACGTTTAATTCTAACCGCATCATCCAAACGGTTCGTGCTACTTCCTACAGAGGCTGCTCTTTTATTGGACGCTAAATCTAAAGCATAACCGCCACCGCCAATAACGTAGGCGCTAAAATTCCCTAACCGTTTGGATTGTAATTTTGCTTCTATTGGGAAAATGAGAAAAGTAGACTCAACACTTTTTGTATAAATCTTAGAGCTATCATGCTTGGCATTTTCCAAAGTGTATTCTACCGAACGGGATGCAAAACTAATATTGGGCGTAAAACGGATGCGTAAATAATCATGCAGTCTGGCATCACAAACAATTCCTAAAGCAAAACCCGGATCACCTTTTGTATAAACGCTTCTTACGCGGTATTTAACATCATCAATAATTGTATCGGGAAACGAGCCGTTATTTACAGTGTGTACTCTGAAATCAGTATGGTTACCGGCAATAACAAATCCGAAGTGTAATTTATTTTTATAAAAATTAGGCAAGTTAGTGC
>JAYTSW010000469.1:0-3354 GCA_043745425.1 Sphingobacteriaceae bacterium
CAAGCGGAAATATTGTTTGGCAGAAATATTATGGTACAAAGCAACTGGATATAGGCGCTGTCTCCATTAAGGAATTGTCAAATGGTGGTTATATAGTCGCGGGGATACAGAGAGTAAAATATACGCCTACTGTTTCCCAAGTACAGGGATTTTTGATGCAAACAGATAGCGCAGGCAACTTAAAATGGTGGAATAATTATATACCAACTGATCCGAATAAAGACACTATAGCTATATGTAATCTTTATGATGTTATACAAATGCCTGATAAAGGATTCGCTGCTATAGGCTATACTGGCGGTAGTGTTTTCTTTGGAAACATTTTGCAGTCTTGGTTACTGCGTACTGATAGCATGGGCTGCTTAGTAGCAGGATGCGCGCCTGTATTAACTAATATAAATGAAATATATTTTACTGAGTTTAAATTGTATCCAAATCCTGCTTATAACACTTTAAATTTAATTACAGAGCAAAATGAATTTGAAAATTCTATCATCAATATTACAAATACTTTAGGTCAAACAGTTCTAAAGATTCTCTACTCTAATATCATAGATATTTCGCAACTTTCTAGCGGATTCTACGGATTACAAATTATTTCAAAAGAAAAACAGACCTACAACTTGAAATTCATAAAAGAATAATTACCATTCCTTGCGGGGTCGCGCTTTCCGTTCCAATCTTTTGCAAGTGACGCGCAAAAGGATTTACTCTACAATCGCTAACGGGGGTGTAATTAAAAACCGCCTCAGGTTTCCCCGAGACGGCTCTCTCTTCCAATTCAGGCTTCCTCAAACCTTCGTTGGTAATTTACATTTTTTTGAACTTTAATTTACTTACTTGTTTGTATTGGCTACTTGTTGCGCCGTAAATCGACTTCACGTAGTTTTTACATTCAAGAGCAACATCAACAAGTCCTGTTATTTTTCTATATAACGCATCATCTCTTATGATCCTTGCATTACTCCATGTGGTGTAAGCGTTAATAACAGCAGTGTTACTGTCATTCACTACATTTGATGAAACACAAAACATAAATACAACGGGCGCGTTCCGTTTATACGAAGACAAAGCAGGTAATTTGTGGATAGCGGTAAAAGGAAGAGTTTACAAATACAATGGAAACACATTTACTATGTTTAATGAAAAAGATGGCCTCAAAAATATTGGTGTGCAAAGTATGTACGAAGATAAGGTAGGGAACTTTTGGTTTGGCACCGGCGCCGGACTCTTTCTATTTAACAGAAAGACTTTTATAAATGTAACAAAGGAATCTAACTGGCCACAGCGATTCCGTTAATTTTTTTGTATTTTTATAGCATGAAAAAAGCATTAATTGGTATTTTTATTGCAGTAGCATTTGTTTTTATTTCTTGTGCTAAAAAGCAAGATTGGAACTGCGAGTGCGGGTTGAATGGTTCTAGCACAAATAGCTATACAACTACCATTTCTAATGCTACAAAAAGTAATGCAAGCGATCTTTGCTATAAAGCAGCTGGCAGTACTATGCCAAGTGGAAGTTACGGGTGTAAAGTAAGTCCTCAATAAAAAAATAGCGTGAAAAAAATAATACTTTTATCGTTTATCATTTTAGCCAATATTGCTTTCAGTCAGCGTAAAGTTGCCCCTTCTAATGAAATTAAAATAGAAGGAAAAATTAAGACTGAATTAAAATTTTCGATACAGGATTTGGAAAAATTCTCAACCCGTCCCATAAAAAATTTTGAAATTGTAAACAAACACGATTCTGTAAAAGGTATCGCTAAGGGATTAAAAGGCTTTCCTATAAAAAATATTCTCGATAAAATTGAAATCGTTACCGAGAAACCTAAAGAGTTAAATGAATACTATTTTACTTTTATTGCCACTGATGGTTATAAAGTTATTTTCTCTTGGAATGAATTATTTAATACAGAAGTGGGAAATAATGTTTTCATCATCACCGAAAAAGACGGTAAGAAAATTATAGAAATGGAAGAGCGCATATTAGTTGTTTCAACTTCTGATTTAAAAATCGGTCGCCGTTATATAAAAGGGCTTACTAAAATTGTTGTGGGTAGGGTGGATTAAGAGAATATCATTAAGCCTAATATGCAATCGTATCGAGTATATTTAATGGTTTTCTGCATTTTTTAATGATATTTCTATTCTTTTTCTAGCACTAGATTATCTTATTGTTAAAAGCGGCAGTGTTTTTGGTTTAACATTTTTTATTATTATATTTGCTCAATAGTAAACTAGTATATTATGAATATTAATAAAACTATAACCATTTTCTTGGTTGATGATAATGCATTTTACTTAAAGAATTTGGAAATTACATTTAGTAAAAAGCCGTACTATAACATTGTTACATTTGAAACAGGCGAACTTTGCCTTGAGAAGATGTCGTTAAAACCAGATATTATTATTTTAGATTATTATCTTAACAGTATCAAAAAAGACGCGATAAACGGTTTAGAAACACTAAAAAAAATAAGAGCTATCAATGCTCATGTTCCAGTTGTAATGTTATCAGTGGAAACGAATCCTGAGGTAGCACAAAATTGTTTAGATAACCATGCAAACGAGTTTATAATAAAAGGCGATATTTCTTTTTCAAGATTGCGGGAAATTATAACCTCAGTTTTAATAGATAAACAAGCCGAAGGTGAAACTAATCTCATTTCTAGTCTTAATAAGGCGTTTATAAGCGCAGCTGTAATGGTTGTAGCATTTATTGTGTCAATCTTCTACCTTAAATAATTTCTTTCTTATTGGCGAGAACATTGTTGAAGTTCGTTACTCAATTAAAACTCAATTAAAACCCAATATGTAATCGTATTGAGTAAACATTAACCGGTCCGCGATCGGCGTTGTAAGCTGGGTTCATGATGAATTGATAGTCGGGGGCAATGCTTAAATTTAATTTCGGAATAGAAAAATTGTAATAAATTTCACTAATCAATTCAGGTTTGTAATTTAAATTTCCATCACCAATAATAAATCCGTAACCACCTTTTTTCAAATAGGCTTGGTGGTAAACGCTGATGCCGTTAGCTGCAAATGCAACTCCCAATACATCATTAACACGTTTCCATTTTTTTCCGTTAAACGATAAGCCTAAATGTGCGGCACGATCTATTTCGGTGAAGGCCCAGGTTTCATTTTTACCGTCATTCCAGCTGGCACGAGCAAATAAACCAATCCAATCGGTTAGTTCTTGCTCAATGTTTATGCCATATCCCATTTTAGTTCGGCTGTATTTTCTGGTTAAAGAAATATCAGTTGTATCCGGATTTAATACTGCCAATGTATAAGAGCCCATTGGCGCTTTGTTATAAAACCCTAACACTTTTATATTTCCTTTTCTTT
>JAYTSW010000470.1:0-3352 GCA_043745425.1 Sphingobacteriaceae bacterium
TCAAAATACTCAAACATTACGTTTAAATACGGGAGGTAATTTTTTTATAAATGTACCTGATGGTACAGCTCCAGTTCCAATGAAAAAATATTATGCTCCAAAAGTTACAGCAACTGACTCTACTAAGTTTTGGGCATTAGGAACAGATATGGCTAATATTACAACCCGAACTTTCACAGCAAGTTCAACTGTGTATCATCACGCTTCATTAGATTCATTAAAATGGTTAAATGTTGGTATTCAAAACACAGACCCAGCACCAAAAACTGCTATTACAGTAAGCGTAACTGCATCTATGTTTACAACAGCTAACACTATGGTTTTTCTTTCGTTTAATGGTAGTTTAACAGTTGGAGCCTTATTTGAAATCAGCCCGGGTGTTTTCAGAATTTCTAATATGCCACAAGGACAAACTGCAAACATCGTTGGCATATCTGTAATAAACGGACAATATTATGCGGCTGTTCTTCCCTATACTGTACCTGCACCAGGCGCGCCTACTGTTAATTTAAATATGCAACCGGTAACCCAAATTCAGATGCAAAACATGCTGAACGCCTTACCATAGTGTTTTAATTACGTTATTTTCAAAGGCTGCTTTCATTTGGCAGCCTTTTTTATTATTTTTAGTGCTGAATGATTCTCAAAAAGCGTTTATTAAATATTCTTTCAAAAACAGTATTGGCTTGTTCAATAGTGGGTTTATTAAATCACTGTAGCTTTGATAAAGAAAAAATAAGAGAAAAACCAAAACAGCAAATTAATGTCTCTGCAAAAATTGCCAAGCTGATTAACGATACGTCATCAGTAAATCCATTAATAGATAGTTTACGTATCGAGTTTTCGTATTCAAAAATTGAAGATCAATTAAATATTTTGGGCGATTTAGCCGAAAACTGGCGACCATACACTTATTATCTTGCAAAAGAAGAATTGGACCAAAGTATAAAATTGCATTATCCATTCGGCGAAGGCGATGCGTATTGCAAGTTTGGAATTTATTATGTGAGAAAATTTAATTTCGATTCGGCAAAATATTATTTAGGTCGAGCCGGCTC
The DNA here is from genome assembly GCA_043745425.1 of Sphingobacteriaceae bacterium. Taxonomy (GTDB): domain Bacteria; phylum Bacteroidota; class Bacteroidia; order B-17B0; family Aurantibacillaceae; genus JAHEYG01. The sequence goes on from JAYTSW010000470.1 coordinate 1,059, forward strand.
CATGGCTTCTTTAAATGGTAAATTAAAAGGTATTCAGGCACAAGGGCTTTCATGGAATGCAGAAATACTTCGTTTATCAGGAGAAGTTGAAAAATCAATTGTATTACAAGATCAAGTTATTGCAATGTGTGATACCGTAACTGACAATAAACGATTAGCATTCTGTAATATTTCAAAAGGCGAATCGTACCGATTAATTTCAGAATATAATAAAGCAGTTGAATGTTATCATAAAGCCATTAAATACGCCATCAAAGTAAATGACTTAAATAAAATATCCATTTGTTATAATAGCATGGGTGATTTGTACCGAAATCAAAGTAATTACCCAAAAGCATTAGAATTTTTTAATAAAGCATTGGATATTGCGAAGAAAAATAAAAATAAAGGTCAGATTGCTTTTTGCTACAGTTGTCTAGGAGATATTTATACAGTTCAAAAGGAATTTCCGAAAGCATTAAAATATTATGAGGATGCCTGTAAAATTGCTTCGGAAATGAAAGCCAGATTACAAGAGTGTAATAGTTTAAGCGGTATGGGACTCACTTTTCATCTTGCTAAGGAAGATGAAAAAGCCTTAGATTGTTTTGATAAAGCCATAGAAATAGCCAAAGAAATAGGAAATAAAGATAAAATGGCTTTTTGCTATTTAGTAACAGGTGAAATTTATCAGTACCAATTAAAATACAATGAGGCGCTTGCAGCGTTTAGTAATGCCATAAAAATTGCAGAAGAAACAGGAAATAAAAGTTTAATATCAAATACCAACTACCAACTTAGTAATTTTTATTATGTCACAAAAAAATATGACGAAGCAAGAGTTGCGGCAGAAACGGGTTTGAAATTAGGTGAGGAAAGTGAAACACCTGACAATATTAAAAATGCTGCTAAATTACTTTCAGGAGTGTATGAAAAACAAAACAAACCACAACGGGCACTGGTTATGTTACAACTTTTTATTAGAATGAAAGACTCTGTTAACAATGAAGCCAACGTAAAACAATTTGCAGCGGTTGAATATAAAGCGAAAGAAGCAGGACTAAAAGCTGAACAAATTGCAAGAGAAGAAACTAATAAAGCTTTGCAGGATAAAAAAGATGAAGAATTAAAACGTCAGAAAACAATTCGTTACGCATTCACTATTGGGTTTGGATTAGTATTAGTATTAGTAATTGTGGTATTCAGAAACTTACAGCAAAACAAAAAGAAGAACCGAATTATCACTGCTCAAAAATTAGAAGTAGAACATCAAAAAGAATTGGTTGATGAAAAAAATAAAGAAATTACAGATAGTATAACTTATGCTAAACGTTTACAGGATGCAATTTTACCGCCATTAAAAATGGTGAAAGAAGTTTTTCCAGAAAGTTTTGTCTTATACATTCCAAAAGATATTATTGCAGGTGATTTTTATTGGATGGAACATTCTGGCGATTTTACTTTTTTTGCAGCGGCAGATTCAACCGGACATGGTGTTCCAGGCGCAATGGTTTCAGTAGTTTGTTCTAATGCATTAAACAGAAGTTTAAAAGAATTTAAATTAACAGATCCTGGATTAGTATTAGATAAAGCGCGTGAATTAGTTTTTGAAACATTTGCTAAAAGCGAAGGTGATGTAAAAGACGGCATGGATATTTCTTTACTATGTATTAATCGGAAGAAAAAAATTATAACTTGGGCGGGAGCAAATAATCCACTATGGTATATTAATCCAGGAGAAGATCAATTGTCGGAAATAAAACCTAATAAACAACCCATTGGAAAAACGGATAATCCCCTGCCCTTCACTACACACATACTGCCTTATGTGGCAGGGAAAATTATTTATTTAATTACGGATGGGTATGCTGATCAGTTTGGGGGACCGAAAGGAAAAAAATTAAAATACAAACAACTCGAAGAGTTTATTTTGACTAATCAACATAAATCATTAACCGAACAAAAAGAAATTCTTGAAAAGAATTTTATGGATTGGAAAATGAATTATGAACAGGTTGATGATGTTACCTTATTAGGTGTAAAAATTTAGTAATGGAAATTGTAAATTTAGCAGACAGAGTCATCCTGAGCCTGACGAAGGGGGTTGTAAAAATATAATCATGTACGATATTAAACTTATTCCTTCCGAAAACATTAAAAGTATAATTCCATTAGTTAAACTCTTAAACGAAGGCGTTGAAGAAGCTATTTTAGTACAACGTCTTGATGTAATGATGCAAAACAATTATCAATGCCTGGGTGTATATGATGGTGGAAAGCTAATTGGCATTTCCGGATTATGGACGCTTACTAAA
>JAYTSW010000471.1:0-3350 GCA_043745425.1 Sphingobacteriaceae bacterium
GCTTACACAGATGAATACGAATACAGATTTAATAGACGTAATAGGAGAAAATGGTTATTCAATGATATGATAAATAAAATGATGAATCAATTTCCACACCCGTACAACTATTTAAAAAACACTTTGCGTTTATTCTACCTAATCCTATAAATTTAAAATATCCATTCCTTGCCAGACTTAAAAGTTTGAACCTACTTAAAAACGATTTACTTTGTAGTCTCAATAGGGAAAGCTGAAATAAATAAATTAATTTTATAAAAAAATATATCATAATTATTATTTAAAGAATATGTAACTTAAATTTCACCTTCTATCCAAATGCATAGGACATTTAATAAACCAACCTGTTTTTTAATTCTTTTTTTAGTCATTACTCCTTTCATTTGTTCGATATTCTTTGTTGCAAAACTTATCATCATCAAAAGCGAGATTACTGAAGTCTTACAATCCAGAAAAGTTTTAAATATTACAGTTCCTGAAAACGAAGTTCATTGGATAGATGCAGGAAATGAGCTCTTAATAAATGGGAAATTATTTGATGCTATATCATACCAAAAAATTAAAAATAATCTGATACTAACTGGATCTTATGATAGGGAGGAGGATAATTTACAAGACGATGTAGCCCGATTTTTTCAAAAGAAAGGAAACGACAACGGCGCTTCAAATATTGTATATTTTAATACATTCTTTCGAGTTTTATTCATGGAAAAGAATAATTCTTTTAGTGTCAATATAGATTCAATTCTGCCAAAGAAACATGTTTTCTATTATGCAGAAAACTTAGTTTATTCTAGTTCTGACATTATCCTTCCGCCGCCAAAAGTATAACTTGTCTCCCCTACTTTTAACCCATTAGCTTTCGCATCCTGTTTCCGAAAATGCAGGTTTGCGCGTGCATTCAGTCTTATTAATATCCAAAAATTATCTAATGAAAAAAAAATATACTTTTTTAATATTTATTGTTGTTTTATTTTTCTCAGTAAATGTAATAGCCCAAAACAAAATAACTGGTCTCATACAAGATAAACAAAGTGGATCTTCACTACAGAGCGCCTCTATTTACTTCCCTGATCTAAAAATAGGAGCTAGTTCAAATAAAAAAGGAATTTATCTTTTAAAAAATATTCCAGATGGTACTTATTTAATGGAAGTAACTGCAATTGGTTACAAATCGGCTGTTAAAACTGTTGTCATAAATGGAACAGTAAAATCAGATTTTTTACTTACTGCTACCACTTTTGAGCTAAATGAAGTAATCCTCACCGGTGTACCAAGAGCAACTCTACAAAGGCAGAATCCAATTTCTGTCAGCATGCTTGGGAAAACCGAAATACTCCAGAATGCTTCAACTAATATAATTGACGCAATAAACGTGATTCCGGGAGTCTCTCAAATTACGGTAGGAGCGGCCATCTCCAAACCCGTTATACACGGATTAGGATACAATCGGGTTGTAGTAATGAATGATGGAGTTCGTCAGGATGGTCAGCAATGGTTTGATGAATTTGGAATCGAAATTGATGAGAATTCAGTTCATAAAGTTGAAGTACTCAAAGGCCCTGCCAGCCTTAGTTACGGCTCTGATGCTATGGCAGGGGTAATCAATTTTATCGGTCCGCCTTCACTTACAGAGGGACAATCTGCAGGAAGTTTATTAACAGAATACCAAACAAATAATGGACTTTATAACCTCGCCTTAAATGCAGCAGGGAATAAAAAAGGTTTCACTTGGAATCTTTTATATACATACAAGAGCGCACATGATTACAAGAACAAATACGATGGCTATGTATGGAATTCAGCATATGGTGAGAATAATTTAAAAGGTATTTTCGGTGTCCATAAAAAATGGGGGTACTCTAACTTAACACTGAGTATGTTTAATTTAAAACTGGGGATCATTGAAGGAGCTCGGGATAGTGCTACCGGACAATTTCGATCACATTACCTTGATTCAAATGGTAATGATAGCCTTGATATTGCTCCTGCTATTAAGTATACTACCTATAATTATTATCCTATAATACATCAACACGTAAGGCATTACAAAGCTGTGTGGGATAATAGTATAATGGTCGGTCAGGGAAGATTAAATATGAAATTAGGATTTCAGCAAAATTATCGCCAAGAAGCTAATGATATTAGCAAGGGTGATATATACAATAACTATTTTTTTCTGCAAACAATTAATTACGATCTACAATACTTAATGCCTGAAAAGAAAGGTTTGCAAGTATCCTATGGAGTCAATGGTATGCAACAGTCTTCAGAAGACCGAGGAATTGTTTACCTGATTCCTGAATATAATTTATTTGACTTAGGACTATTTTCCATGTTTAAAAAGACGTTTAAAAAATTATCTATTGCAGGAGGCTTGAGATTTGACAATAGATCATTCCATGCCAAAAACTTATATACAGATAGTATGGGGGTAAGGCAAAGTGGAAAAGATAATAATGCTACTGAAAGATTTGCAGCTTATCATTCAGATTTTTCCGGTTTTTCAGGGAGCATTGGTGCGGCCTATGATTTTTCAAAATATTTCTATGGCAAACTAAATCTCTCTAGAGGTTTTCGGGCTCCTAGTGCACCTGAAAGCGGTTCAAATGGTATTCATGACGGTACTCCATTTTACGAAATTGGTGACCCTAGTTTAAAACCCGAGAAAAGTTTTCAAATAGAAACCACTTTGGGCATAGCAACAAGTGATTTTAATAGTGAGATAACCGGGTTTTGCAATAAAATAAACAACTATATTTTCCCTGTTAAATTACAAAGTATAAATGGAGGTGATTCTATAAGGAAAGACCTTGTAGCAGGATTTGATGGGCCAACATTTAAATATATTTCAGGAGATGCAATTATATCTGGTGGCGAAATTATGATAGATATACATCCCCATACCATTTCATGGTTAAATTTTCAAAGCGCTTTTTCTACAGTGAGAGCCATTCAATTAAACCAAGGAGATTCCACAAAGTTCCTTCCCTATTCACCACCAAATAAAGTTCAATCGAAACTAAAATTTGTTATTAAAAAACTGAGTTCCGTTCTTCAAAACAGTTATTTGAGTATTGGTATTGATAATTATTTTAAACAGGATAAAATATATTACAAATTCGGGAATGAAACCGTTACGCCCGGATATACGCTGATAAATTGTGGATTAGGTACCGATATTTGTGCTCGAAACCGTACAATCTGCTCTGTTTATATAACCGGGAATAATCTTGCCAATGTAGGTTATCAAAGCAATATGAGCAGAATCAAATATGCAGATACAAATAATGTCACGGGGCGCATTGGAGTTTACAATATGGGAACTAATTTTAGTCTCAAAGTGCTAA
>JAYTSW010000472.1:0-12535 GCA_043745425.1 Sphingobacteriaceae bacterium
ATTGTTTTGGATAGCATTTGTGCTAACACGTCCTTTTGGCGCAACTTTAGGAGATTTTTTAACAAAGCCAATTAATAAAGGAGGTCTTGATTTTGGAACAATTGGATCTTCAATTATACTTGGATTAACCTTAGTGGTTCTTGTAATTTTCACCTCTCAAAAAAAGGTGCTTACTGTAAAATAATATCATATAATAAGTGGGTATGAAATTCACTAAAAAACATATACACGTTATTTACAACTGCAAAATTAAAAACAATTTATTTTCAGGGAGTTGTATATTCGAGTCTGTCAAACCATTTAATTTTAAATTGTATATTTTAGCTATGGTTTAGTAGTGTTAAAACTACAAAACCCAATCGTACCTTGATGTTTAGCGGGATATGATTGAAAAATAAATCCTATAAGGGAGACAAAAACGAAAACATATCAACTGATTGACAAAATGGGATTAAAAAATAAAATGTACATACCGGAAATGCATTTCAAAATACTTTTCGAAACTATTCCACACATGCTATGGTCAGCCACGCCAGACGGCAAGAAGAATTTCTTCAATAAATATTTTCTTGACTACACTAGATTAACTTTTGAAGAATTGATTGGGGATAGCTGGCATAAAATTATTTCTTCTGACGACCTGAAAAAAGAAGTACAAATGGAATATTTATCTACTATTAGTAAACATCTTAAACAACTATAAAATGAACGGTCTCTTTAATTCATACATTCAATTTGATGGCTATGCCTTTTTAATAATTGGCCTCATTGTGCTCATAACGCCTAGCCCTCAACCTGGGCTTTCAGAACCTGTTAATGAAAATGATTTATTACCTTTTTCACAAACAAGAAGATTATTGGCATCCATGTTTATAGCCTCTGCTTTATTATTAATTGTTATTGGACGAAACGTAACTGACCTAGAAACCTTGAAAGAAATTTCAGTAGCTAGAATTGGATCATTCTTATTGGTAATAATTTTAAATGCAGTTCAATATAAAAGTAAACGTTGGAAACCTGGTCCGTTACTAGGCCTTATTACACTCTTCAGTATAATGAGTTTAATTTACCTTTATTTTATTTACAAACACCATTAAACAGCACAAAAAAACATCTATTGTTATTACGATATAAAAAATATTAAAAAAATTATTTATGCAAGAACAGAAAACATGGGAAATGCTTTTAAAACATTTGAGCGGAGAAGATTCTAATGAGGAGAAAGAAATAGTTTTAAAATGGTTAGATGAAAATGAAAATAATAAAGCGTTTTTTTACAAAGTAAAAGTTTTATGGGATGAAGAAAATAGTGCAGATGAATCTTTTAATCAAAACGCCCCACTAACATTTTGGGGACGGTTCACCAAACAGAAAATGAAAGACTTTATACTAAAGCAGGCCATTGGTAACCTTATTGGTTTTATAGTTGGAATGTGGGTAACGGCAATGTTTTCTCATTATGTTTTAGAAGAAAGGGGAATAAAAAATCTTTTTGGAATAGCTGGTCGAAAAAAAGTGGCGGTTAATGAAATTCCGGAATGGTTACAAAGTGGAATAGCCATATTGGTTGGATTTATTGCACTTGAATTTATTAACCATTTTTTTCAAACAAAAAAGCATTTGATAGTATTGGAATACTTTAAAAATTTATACCAGAATAAAAGAGGGTGATAACAGTTTTAAGCTTTACATTTTCCATCTCCTTTTATTGAATGTTCACTACGATCAAAACACGAGATAAAACAATTGTATCGCTAAGGAGTTTAATCATATTTGGTCTTGAAGGTTATGCTTAATAACAAAACCCCTGATAATACTTAATTTACCAGGGGCTGCGCGTTAAGAAAATCCCCTTTCTTTTCCGCACGCAATAAAATATTTGCAATTAATTCAACGTACACGTTCTAGTCTCTACTTTTGAAGCATCGTACGGGTCATAACTTGTACCTGAAGAACAAGTAGCTAAAGCCGATTTCTTAGTCACATGGTTGTAAGTTGTAATCTTTGTATCAGAACTTGATGCCCATGATTTAGAATAAGTACAAGTACATGTTCTGTCTTTTTTACACGAAGCAAAGCTAAAAGCTAATGCTACCATTGTTATTAATACTGTTTTTTTCATAATGAATAGTGTTTAAAAATTTATCTTAATTTGTACTCACAAAGTTGTTGCTTCTTATATCGGTTAATGTTGCGTAATATTTAAAATCTATTGCATAATTCACACATTAGTTATGAATCGATGCTAGGTGAATAGTGAATTTTTTATAATACCTCAAAGGATTTAGTTCATAAATAGTCTGTATTGAGCTATTTAATTTTAAATGTTGCATTTTTTAGTATCATAGAATTTACTACCTTGTGGCGAACAGAGAGTATAACATACTTATTCTTTACATTCCTAAATAAATACCAAATGGCCGATAAACAGAAAGATTCTAAAATACTCAGAAGTCAATATATTCCAACTTCTGAATTTTATAGCCAGATAATAGATAGCCTGCAGGATTATTCGATTCTGACGCTCGATAATGAATTAAAAATTAACAGTTGGAGTTCGGGTTCTGTCACCATTTTTGGATATGAACCTGATGATGTTTTAGGCAAAAGTTTTGATATTATCTTTACCGAAGAGGATAAAAAAAATGGGATTCCCCAAAAAGAAATTGACAAAGCGTTAAAAGAAGGCAGAGCGGTAGATAACCGTTGGCATATTTGTAAAGATGATAGCACATTTTATGCTTATGGATTAGTGTTTCCGCTAACCGGTATAAATGGAGAGATGTTAGGGTATGTAAAAATATTACGTGACTTGACAGAGCGAAAGAAAGCAGAAGATTCGATAAAAAGATATGTAAAAGACCTTGAAGAATTGAATACACATAAAGAAAGTGTGCTTGCAATTCTTTCTCACGATTTACGAAGTCCGCTGGCTTCAATTATTGGAACTGCCAAATATCTGAAAGATAATTATGAAAAGATGAAGCCCGAAGCATTAAAGGAGATGCTTGAACTTCTTTATAAATCATCGACTGATGAGTTGAATATGTTAGACTATTTGGTGGAATGGGCAAGAATCAAATATGCATCTGAAGTGTTTTCTCCTACAAAAATCGAACTCGTTAAATATGTAACAAAAGTTTTTGAAGTACTAAATGAAACTGCGTCTGTAAATGCAATTAATCTTCATCACGAAATTCAAGAAAATGAGAGCGTTTTTGCCGATGGAAAAATGGTGCTTTCTATTTTACAAAATATAGTTTCAAATGCCTTAAAGCATACTAAACCGGGTGGAAAAATAACAATTACATCGAAACGAGATGAAGATAAACTTATAATAGAAGTGAGGGACAGTGGTATTGGAATGTCGAAAGAAATAATGGAAAAACTTTTTGCGCCTCAAATGTCTTCACTTTCTAAAGAAAGAGCCGAAAATAAAGGAGCCGGTATTGGTTTGTTATTAGTAAAAGGCTTTTTGCAAAGAAACGGTGGTGAAATTTGGGTAGAAAGCATAGAAGGACAAGGGTCTTCATTTTATTTCACATTACCAATAAACAAGCCGGAAGACAAAATGGATAGTTTAAATAAACTAGACCTTAATTAAGAATTGATTCAGTAAACAAACAACTTACTAAATCTTTTCTGGAAGAATGGTATTTAGAAGAAATTCTAAGAGGATTATTTATTTACATTGATGAATACTTGAAAAGAATAATGTTTAATTTTTTTGAAATTTGTTCAGTATTTTTTAATCACTACTTTTACCTCAAATTGAATTGTAGAAAACTGTTTTTATTTACCCAAGAGTACTATTTTCGAAAGCCTATCTGGGCTTTTTTTTAAGTAATTTTAAAAAGATGACGAAGCCAAGTTTTGACGAAATATACATGGAACTCGCCGAGAAATTGGCACTACGTTCTCATTGCGTAAAAGCACAAGTTGGTGCAGTACTGACTAAGGATACCAGAATCATTTCATTGGGATATAATGGTCCGCCTGCAGGCACTCATAATTGTGATCAGGAATGGCCAGAACATGGTTGTCCTCGTGATAGCAAGGGCAGTTGTTCATTGGCACTTCATGCCGAACAAAATGCAATTTTATACGCCGCTAGAAATAATTTTTCAATAGAAGGTTCAACCTTGTACGTTACTTTATCACCTTGTATTGCTTGCGCTCGTGTTATTTTTTCGGTTGGCATCCGAAAAGTTTTTTACAAAAATAGTTATGCCAAATTTAAAGGAATTCCCAATGATGAAGGGGTTGATTTTTTAAGAAAATTTGGTGTTGAAGTTTTACATCATGCTTAAATTTTGAAAAGTAAAATTTCAAAATATACATTCATTTTTTTTCTAACGTTTTCATTCATTTCTTATTCCCAAAAGCCTCCAGAAACAAAGGCACCCACAAAAGCTGCAGAACAAAACAAAAGAGCTATCCGCAAACAAGAAAAAAAGGAAGCAAAAGAACGTCGTAGAATTGAAAAAGAAGAACGAAAAGCGATTAAAGCTTATCATAAGCGTTTGCAGACAAAACAAGTGAGAAAGCGAATGAAAAGAAGTCGCAAAAAGGCCGTCATGAACAATACCAACAAGCGTGAACCATGGATAAAACGAGTTTTCAAAAAGAAGAAAAGGGTTTAACCGCAAATATCAAGGTATAGTTTTTTTGTTTATGAATTTATTTACGGTTTAACCAAATAAAGCCGCAAACATCCCACTTATCCAAATCTCAGTACCACTTTTAAAAAACACGTTTGTAATCGAAATAATGGTTGTAATATTGTGTTAAAGTATGTTAAGCTATGCTTCCAGTTTAAGTAAGCCAAAAAAACAATTATTGTTTGACTATCAGGTCATTAGAAATTGTAAATAAAAATATTTGGACATTAGCATTGCCATTCATATTTTTAAGCTTTTTAACAAAAGTAGAATTTAAGTTAATTTAACAATATGTTTAGAAAAATTTACCTTTTCGCAGTTGGCTTGCTTATATGCAGTTTTAACTCTTTCGCCCAGAGTCAAGGGGGAATAAAAGTTACCTTGAAGGACAAAGGAAACAACGAAGCTATTCCGTTTGCGAACGTAGTTGCTTATCAAAACGGTGTTCAGGTTGGAGTAGGTACTACCAATATGGATGGTGAATGTATCATTAAACCTTTATCTCCCGGAAAATACGATGTTAAAGGTGTTTACGTGGGTTATCAAGCGCAAGAGTACAAAGGTGTACTCGTTGGTGAAGGTAAAACTGCTTATGTAACAATTGCATTATCGAATGGAGAAGGTGTAAAATTGGATGAGGTTGAAATTGTAACTTATCAAGTGCCTTTAATTGATCCTGATATGAAACAAGGACAAACTGTCGACAGGGAACAATATCAAAATATGGCAACCAAAGATATTAACTCGGTAGCTGCTACAACTGCGGGAGTATTTCAGTCAGATGAGGGTAAGGGATTAAACGTACGTGGTGGTCGTAGTGATGCTACCACTTATTTCATTGATGGTATTAAGGTTGTAGGCGGCTTATCTGGTTTACCTCAGCAATCCATCGAACAAATTAACGTTATTACAGGTGGTTTACCGGCTCAGTACGGTGATGCTACATCAGGTGTTATTTCTGTTACAACACGTGGTCCGCAAAGTAAATTTGGCGGTGGAGTAGAATTAATTTCATCTCAATTAACTGATGCTTTTGGTTACAACTCTTTAGGTTTTAGTTTAGGTGGTCCAATACTTACAAAAACAGATTCTAACGGGGTTAAAAACACATTGGTAGGTTTCTTCTTATCAGGTCAAGGCACTTATCAGAAGGACCCAGATCCTTCTTATATTAAACTCTATAAACTGAAAGATGAAAAATTAAAGGAAATTCAGGAAACGCCTTTGGTTCCGTCAAGAACAGGTGCTGGTTTTAATAAAGCACTTGAATATGTTACAAAAGATGATTTTACGCAAGTAAAAGCTCATCAGAATGTAGCCACCCGTAATATAAGTGTAAATGGAAAGGTTGACATTAAGGCAACAAAAAATACTAACATCACATTGGGTGGCGCTTATGATTATAACAATAAGCATGAATTAACTTACACATATTCATTATACAATACCGAAAATAATCCTCAAGTAATCGCTAATAATTGGCGAACTTATGTTAGAATTACTCAGAAATTCGGTAACAGTACTACAAGTGGAACTGATAAAGAGAAAGACCAATCGGTTGTGAAAAATGCTTTCTTTAGCTTTCTTGCCAGCTATGATAAAACATCTCATTTGAGACAAGATGATACTCATAAAGACAGATATTTTGATTACGGTTATATTGGAAAATTCAATCGTCATTTTTCTGAAAAGGAAAACATATTGAACTACCAATTCAACCCAAAGTTAATTGTTGGTAATGATACAGTGAAAGCTTGGGAGTATCAAGGAAGAAGAGAAAGTAATACAACTTTTGAAGCTTCTGATTTAAATTACAATATGGCCAGATACACTTCTTATTTGAATGATTATAGAGGTGGTAATTTACCTGCCTTCAACTTTATTAGCGGGATAGGCGGATTAACAAATGGCGATCGTCCTGCTTCAATTTACAGTCTTTGGTCTGCAACTGGTCGTCAATATGGCGGTTCAGATAAGAGCAATACTTCACAGTTCCGTATTGCTACAAGTTTTAATGCCGATATAAAAAATCATGCTTTAACTTTAGGTCTTGAGTTCGATCAGCGTGAAGAAAGAAATTGGAATGTTAATGCGCAAGGATTATGGGGTAGAATGCGCCAATTAGCAAATAACCATACTCAAAACCTTGATACAATTCCTATTTTGAATCCTGAACTTAGTGGAACTTATCCTGCTTATTATTACGATTACAAATATGATGCTAAAAGCCAAAGCGAGTTTTCTATAAAACTATTAGAAAAATTAGGTATGGCCAAGGATAATAACAAATTCATAAATATTGATGAGCTTCCTCTTTCAACATTCAATTTGGATATGTTTAGCGCAGAAGATTTATTAGGACAAAGCGGCGCAACCGCTTTAGTGGATTATAATGGTTACGATTATAAAGGAGTTAAAAACAATAAATCAACTAACCTTAATGAGTTTTTAAATAAAAAAGACGCTAACGGCTTCCATACTTTCCCTGTAGGAGCTTTCAAGCCGATTTATATGGCAGGTTATATTCAGGATAAATTTGATTTTAGAGACATTAAATTTAACGTAGGTTTACGTGTTGATCGTTACGATGCTAATCAAAAAGTATTAAAGGATCAATATTCAATCTATACTACTAGAACTGTTGGCGAAACAACGGATAAATTTACTCACCCCGGTAATATGGGTTCTGATTATGTGGTTTACACTACTTCACAAGATGGAGGAAGTATTATTGGTTACAGAAATGGTGATCAGTGGTATGACTCAAAAGGAGCAGAGGTTTCTGACCCAACCATATTAGCAGGTAGTTCTGGAAAAGTGACTCCTTATTTAACGGAAGAAAGTATCAAATTATATAATGATGGAACTCCTTTTAATGTAAACGCTTTTAAAAACTATAAAGCACAGGTTAATTTCATGCCGCGCGTAGCTTTCTCATTCCCAATATCAGATGTGGCTAATTTCTTTGCTCACTATGATGTATTAACACAAAGACCAGGCGGAAATCGTTTCGATCCTAAAGATTATTACTTTTTGCAAGCCGCAAGTAGCACACCTGGCTTAACTAATCCAGGTTTAAAGCCTTCAAGAACTGTTGATTATGAATTAGGTTTTAATCAGATTTTGAATGAAAGAAAAAATGCTGCTATTAAATTCTCAGCATTTTACAGAGAGTTCCGTGATATGCTAACACAAAAACAAATTGTTTCTGCTTTCCCTCGTTCTTATATTACTTATGTTAACCAGGATTTTGGTACTACAAAAGGTATGTCAGTTGAATTTGATATGAGAAGAACCGGTGGAGCTCGATTAAATGCAAATTACACTTTACAATTTGCTGAAGGTTCAGGTTCAAACGCAAACTCTGGAGCAAACTTAGCAAGTTCTGGTCAACCTAACTTACGTACTACACTGCCATTAGATTATGATCAACGCCACTCACTAGTATTGACTTATGATTACCGTTTCGGAACAGGCAAAGATTATAAAGGCCCGAAAATGAAACGTAAAAAAGGAGGTAACGACATTCAATTATTACAGGATGTAGGTTTCAACTTGCAGTTTTTAGTTGGTTCAGGTACACCTTACACACGTTATAGCACTCCTGTTGGTGTTGGTAGCTTTAGTCAAAGAACTAACATCTTAGGTTCGGTTAATGGCTCAAGTAAACCATGGACTTTTAGAACCAATTTAAGAATTGACAAAAACGTAGAATTAACTTGGGGTAAAAAAGATTCAGATAGCCGTAAGAAGGCTAACCTGAATATTTATTTACAAGTTTTAAATTTATTTAATACTCGTAATATTGCATCCGTGTACGCCTTCACGGGTAACCCAAATGATGATGGATTTATTAACTCTCCTTTAGCTCAATCAACTTTGCAGGGCGCAACTAGTGCTCAAGGTTATACCGATCAATATTCAATTTACATTAATAACCCCTCGAATTATAACAGACCCCGTGTTATAAGAATTGGCTTACAATTAGACTTTTAAAAATATTTATTATGAAAAAGTATAACAATATGAAAAAACAAATACTTACAGCAATTATTTTAATTGCTTTCGTATCAGCTTCTGCACGCGAACGAAAGGGTGATGAAGTAGGGGGAGAGTTTGGAAAAACATTAACTGGCGCTAAAGTTATGGCAGCTTGTAAGGGCGCTAAATCAAGCCACGAATTATGGGTTAATAATGTGAGAACTATTATTTACACAGGTGGTGATATGTGGTGGGATTTATTTGGAAATGGGAATGCTTATTATGGGATACCAGGTGTACAGGATAGGGTGCAAATGATAAATACAAACTTTGCCGGTTCTATTTGGGTTGGTGGTTTAGATGGCGGCGGACAATTAAAAGTGGCTGCAATGACATATCGTCAAAATGGTTTCGATTTTTGGCCTGGGCCATTAAATATTGCAACTGCTTCTACTGAAGAAGATGTTTGTAATCAATATGATAAAATTTTTCACATGTCTCGTAAGGATGTTGATGCCCTTGTTTTCAATGGAGTAATGACCGATGAAATAAAAAACTGGCCGGGTAATCCTTTAGATGTAACAAAAAACCATGGTACACTTTTAGCTCCATTTTTTGACATGGGAGGCGATAATTTATATGATCCATTGACAGGTGGTGATTATCCTTATTATGATATTTATAATAAAGCTGAGAAAGATAATTTAGGCGTTTGTAAAGCAAAATTATTTGGTGATGAAACGCTATGGTGGGTATTTAATGATAAAGGCGATATTCACACAGAAACAGGCGGACAAGCTATTGGATTAGAAGTTCGTGGCCAGGCATTCGGTTTTAAAACCAATGATGATATTAATAATATGACCTTTTATAATTATGAAGTAATTAACCGTTCTTCATTTACTCTAAATAAAACTTATTTTTCAGTTTGGACGGATGCCGATTTAGGGTGTCCTACTGACGATTATGTAGGATGTGATATTGCCAAAGGTTTAGGTTTTATTTATAATAGTACAGGAAATGACGCTACTTGTTCGGGAACAAATGGTTATGGCGAGTTTCCTGCTGCTTTAGGTTGCGACTTTTTTAAAGGACCGTTGGCTGATGCTACCGATGGAATTGACAATGACTTTGATGGTCTTACTGATGAATTAGGTGAAACAATAGGCATGGCTAAGTTTCTTTATTATAACAATGGAGGTCCAAACCCTTCAATTAGCGACCCTCGTTTAGCTTCACATTATTATGGTTATATGACTGGAATATGGAAAGATGGCTCTTCTGTTACTTACGGAGGTAATGGTTACGGTGGATCTACTCCTGTAAATTATGTTTATGACGGGGAATTATATCCTAACCGTACAGGATGGAACGAATTTGATGCTGGTAACTTAGCTGGTGATCGTCGTTTCTTACAGTCAGCTGGTCCTTTTACATTGTTACCTGGAGCAGTTAATAATATTACTTTCGGTTTACCATGGGCTCGTTCGCCAGTAAAAAACGGAAATTTATTTGCAGTTTCTTTATTAAAGACTGCTGATTTAAAGGCCCAAGGTTTATTTGATAATTGCTTTAAATTATTAGATGGACCAGAAGCTCCTGATTTAACTATTCAGGAAGAAAATAATGAGTTACTAGTTTATTTATCAAATAAACCTGTCAGCAATAACTATTTGAATAGTTATAAGGAAGCTGATATCACTATTTTAGGGATTCCTGGTCAAACAGCATCTTGTTTAGCCAATCCTGATAAATATTATACTTTCGAAGGTTATAAAGTTTACCAATTACAAAACAATCAGGTATCACAAACTGATTTAGATGATGAAACCAAAGCAAAATTAGTTTTCCAATGCGATGTTAAAAACGGTGTTTCTCGTTTGGTGAATTATAATTTTGATGGTGCAATAGGTGCCGATGTTCCTAAGGTAAAAGTTGAAGGTAGCGACGCGGGTATTACTACTACGTTTAAAGTAACAGAAGATGCTTTTTCTACAGGTTCTAACAAGAAATTAATAAACAATAAAACTTATTATTTCATGGCGGTTGCATACGCTTACAATAATTACGCAACTTATAAACCTGACACAGATCCAAGTGCAGACCCTTGTATTAACTTTTACGGACAAAAACGTCCATACCTTGAAGGAAGAAAAGTGAAAAGAGCTGGAGGTATTCCGCACATGTTTGATTTTGAGAAAGACGGTACTACCGCTCAAGCAGCTTATGGTTACGGTCCTAAAATTACCCGTCTTGAAGGTCAGGGTAACGGTGGAAACGCAATGGATTTAACTCCTGAATCAGAAAACCAAATATTAACAGCTGGTTTTATGGCAAACCCAACTTACCAAAACGGACGTGGGCCGATAAAGGTAAAAGTAGTTGACCCATTAAATGTACCTAACAGTACGTTTACGGTTAAGTTTTTGAAATTACCTTCATCTGCTTATAATGCAACTAATACACCGATACCGGCAGCATGGCCGTTCGGTAGTGCTTTATATACAAATACGGCTCTTCCAACCGCAACGGTTAATACAATTCGTTCGACGCAATATGGTTACAAGTATCTAACTTCTGCTTCAACTGTTAATAAAGATTCAATCACTTGGATTCTTACTAATTTATCAACCAACAAAATTTATCAACCTGGAAAATCTATTAAGATTGGTGAAGAATATTACTTTAGTGAATTAGGTTTATCAATCAATATCGAGCAGGTTCCTGATCCAGGCGCTTCATTTACTTCAACACTTGTAAATGTTATCAATTCGGGAGATTTCTTAGAAGCAAGTATGACATTTGCAGATCCTACCAAGCAATGGCTTACGGGCTTAGTTGATACAGATGATCCTGCGCCTGATAACTGGATTCGTTCTGGAGGTAATAAAGCACAAAACCCTGTAGATTATAACGATAACTTTAATGATCCTGACAAAGTTTTTGCAAAAGTATTGGGTGGTACTTGGGCACCATATTGTTTAGTTGGAGGGACGACTAGGTCTTCTTCGGCACCGTATACTGTTGTTGTCCCAGCTGGCCCAGGTTATTATGGTAATTTCTTCGCAGGCCCAGATCTTAATAAACCAACAGATACTGATACCCGATTTATTAGTAGTGTGGATGTTGTGTTCACTCCTGATAAATCAAAATGGACACGTTGTGTTGTTATTGAAATGCAAGACGACTCCTTACTTTCAGAAAATGTAACACGTCATTTCTCTATAAGGGATCACGCTTCTGTAGATAAAAATGGAATTGGATACGGGTCTCCGGGCTGTAATACAACTGAAGCTTCTTTAACTTCAACAGTAGGTATGGGTTGGTTCCCAGGTTATGCAATCAGCATAGAAACCGGCGAGCGCTTAAATATGGTTTTTGGCGAGGATAGCTACAACTTTGCTGATAATGGTAGTGATATGCGTTGGAATCCAACCGCCACCGAACAAAGAAATACATACGATAATGCTTTTGGAGGTCGTCATTATATTTACGTATTCGGGCATAATAAAGATGCTGTATATGGCAGTCCCTTTACAGGAGGTTATGCTCCTATCGCTTCGCTAACAAATACTCCTATTGGCGCAGGAAGATATGATTATGGTAAACAAATTTTTGACCAAATGCGTGCATCAAACTCGCTTACATCAACGGCTGTTACACCTGTTACAAGTTTGCAAACGCCAATAATGAACGTAATGCGTGATGCTATGTGGGTAAATGTTCCCATACTTAAAAGAGGATATTCATTTACAGATCCTGCGAATATGCCTTGCGAAGTAAAAGTAAAACTAAGAGTTCGTAAACCATACCGTTATGGGTATTGTACTGAGTGGTCAAACAGATTTCCTGTAGGTGGTAATTATGCTGGAACTGGTGCAGCAAAAGGCTTT
>JAYTSW010000473.1:0-12518 GCA_043745425.1 Sphingobacteriaceae bacterium
GCATCGCCTTGATCAGTATAAATATTTCCTAAGGCATTTAGAGAATTGCTTAATCCTTTTTTATCGTGTATTTCTTCCTGAATCTTTATAGCTCTTTCCAAATAGTTCAAAGACTTAGGTATATCACCCTGATCATCGTAAATAAGACCAAGAAGATTTAATGACATGGCAATGCCGCTTTTATCGCCAATCTCTTCCCTTATTTTTAAACTTTTGTTATGGTATTCTAAAGCCTTAGGAATCTCGCCAAGATTTTGATAGACCAATCCGATATTGCCGAGTGCATTAGCAATTCCCGCTTTGAGTCCAACTTCTTCCATTATTTTTAAAGATGCTTTATAGTGTTCCAAAGCTTTTTCTACATCGCCCTTGGTATAATCAACAATTCCAAAATTATTAAGCGCGTGTGCTTTTTGGATTCTAAAAAAGATGTATTCCTTTGATGATTTGTTTAGTTTGGCAATATTTTTCTCAGCTAATTTTAATTGTTCCTCGCAAAATTTCAATTTCGCGTCTTGATTTTTTTCAGCTACAAACAATCCCTTTAAAATTTTACATTTCGTAGAATCATGAGTCGCATTTTTTAAAGCGAGCTTTAGGGAGTCCATGGTTTTATCTTGTGCATGAATAGCAAGATGCTGAAACAAGTTCAGCAGGACTATAAATATGATTCGGATTACTTTCAATTTTTAGTATGTACTTTATTTAAATTTTTCTCAAAATATTTTTCACTCGGCATTAAGGCTTTTTGAATACGTTGTGCGTAACGAATGCTATCAATAATTTCTCTTTGCTTTTCCTCAACCAAATGTTTTTGCTCTTCAATTAATTTATTCTTCTTTTTGTTTTGAAGAAAGCTTCTGAAAATAACAATTGCTAAAACAAAGGTTAATGCAAAACCGGCTATAAATGAATTACGAATGATACTTTGCTTTTGTTTTTCTTCTTCGTTCTTCAAATCCTTTTTCTCTTGTTCAGACCTCGCTTCCCGTTCCTTTCTATCGTATTCAATTTTGAATTGCGATTTAATAGATGCTTTTTTTGTTTCTTGATTACTAATGCTATCGCGCATTTGTAGATACAATTCGTAATTTTGAAAAGCTTCTTTGTGATTGCCAAGCCCTTTGTAGATTTTACTTAACTGAAGTGAGGCATTGGCTATATTCATTGGATAGCCAAGCTCCTTGCTTATTTGCTGAGATCTTAAAGCATAAATCAATGCTCTACTATAATTTTTTTGCTCCAGATAAATCTCTCCTATATAGTGGAGTGGATAAGTTATGCCTTGCTTATAATTAAGTTCCTCCTGGATTTTTAAACTTTTATCATAACATTCCAGTGCTTTTAAAACGTTACCCTGCTTATAATAAATAACTCCAAAGCTAACAAGCGAATTCGCTATACCTTGTTTATCGCCTTGCAATTCTCTTATTTTTAAACTTCTGCCATAATAATCAAGGGCTTTCTCAAACTCATTCTTAGCATAATAAATAAGACCAATATTATTAAGAGAGACAGCAACTCCCTTATCATCTTTGAGTGCTTCGTAAATTTTCAGACTTCTTTCATAACACTCCAACGCTTTTACATTATCCCCTTGGTTGCGGTAAATTAGTCCAATGTTGTTAAGTGATTCTGCAATACCGTATTTATCGTCTATTTCTTCTTGTACTTTAAGTGCCTCAGATTGATATTCTAAAGACTTAGAAATATTGCCTTGATCATCATAAATAAATCCAATATTAATCAGACAATTCGCAATTCCAAATTTATCTCCAATATCGGAGTTGATTTTTAATGCAGTATTATAATTTTGCAAGGCCTGAGTTATTTGGTTCTTCTTTAATTCAAGAAAGGCCGTATTTGATAGAGATGTAGCAATATGTTTTAAATAAAATTTATAAACTGCACTATTTATCTGACAAGATTTTATACTTGTTTCCGCCAGTTTTTTAAGTTTATCATTAAACTTCGGCCACTCTTCATCGGATGCGTTCTCGGCCAGCTGTAATAAAACCTTGCACCGCGTAGTATCATGCTTTGCATTTTTAAGCGCAAGTTTTAAAGAGTCGATGGTTTTATCCTGCGCATTAATGGTAAGAAGCTGAAACAAGTTCAGTATGACTATAAATATGATACGAGTGCTTGTTTTCACAATACTTTAAATATAACAAAATAAAGATTAAATTATTTTTTTCTCTTCTTAAAAGTAGGGATATCAATTCCCGTACCTACCATAAACATTAAACCCGTGCTTTCTTGATACATACCCTGAACAGGATTTAAATAAGAATACAATCCTAAACCTACAAAGGAGCGCCACTGAACGTAACTGAATAATTTTACATCAATCTCTGCACCTATAGCACCTTCAATAGTTGATAATTTTACAGCATTCCAATCTCGTGCAATTGTATCCTGGTACAATGAGGTTTCTTCTTTTGCTCTTTGATAACTTAAACCCGTATTGCTTACAAATTGTAAATAAGAAAATAAACTAATACGGCAAGAACCATTACCAGATTCAGGAAATCCCATTCCTAATTGCTCTTCTCCATCCATACCTGCTAAAATATGAGTGAAACTTAATCTGCCGCCTGTTAATTGCATAGTTCGCTGATGTAAAAGCGGCCCCATTTTAAAACTGTTTCTTCCTTTGCTTAAACTTAAATGAGCGCCATAAAAACCACCGTGACCATTATTTGATAAACTCACATCAACACCAAAACCCATGTACATTTTTTTTGGAGCTTCCTGAGCGAATGCAAAGAAACTTAACAGAATAAAAAATACTAGTGCCTTGAATTTCATTATTTCTTTTTGCTTTGTAAAAATTTATTGAATTTGTCTTTTACAGCAGCGTCAATAAACACTTCTGTTAATTTTACGAACTCCGAATTATCTTTTGTTCGCTCATAAACTTTTTTTGCGAATTCGTATTTAGAATTATCCGATAAAAAAACATTTAATAATTGCTTGAGTTGGCTAACTGTAATACAAGCCGCTTCCAACATGGCCCAGGATTTAATTTGTTTTTCATCATCACTTGATAAATTTTGAACTGAGTTCTTAAATGAAAGGAATTGCGAATCATTCATTGGTGTATTACACTTTCCGTTCATTACATTAATAGTTTTAGGATCCGGTCCCTCGTTTGATATTCCAGGGCCTGTTAATATAGTATTTGTAGGTGTAATAGTATTTACTGGAGCCGACTCCTCAGTTGTAGTAGAATAAGTTGTATTGTTACTTGTAGTATTATTTATAGTTTGATTTGTTGTTGTGTTGATATTATCGGACTGATCGCCACTAACGCATCCTTCAATTTTACGGTCGGTAAAATACTGAATTTTATATTTTTTCTTGCTGACTTTATTTACACCAAAATCGCACTCATAACAACTGTAAAAAAAAGTAATGGTAGTATTTGATTCTTTTAATTTCGGATTCTTGAAAACAACCTTCGCCTGATATTTTTTTAAAGGCAGACCTTCTATTCTAACGCGTGTTTGCGGTTCGGTGTTAATACGTTCACCATTCAAAATTAAAGTAAAAGGCTCACCATCGTTACAAAACACTACCATGTTATTTATGTTTTGTGAAAAAGTCAAAAGACTCAAAAAACAAAATATAAGAAGAAGTCCTTGTTTCATTTTAATAATTTTTATTAAGGTCTGAAAAAATTACCAATAAACAAAAAACCCCGACGTTTCCGTCGGGGGTTCGCTTTTACTTGTTACAGCAATCGCCTACGGGGCAACATGTTCCCTGAGGACAAACCGGACAATCATTTGTGCAAATGTTACCAGCAACTAATGCTGTTCCAGCTGTTACCAATATGGTAGCACTGATAATTATTATCTTTTTCATAGTATTAAATTTTATTCCGAAGGAATCCTTTCGGGGAATTGTAAATAAATGGATTGTATTCTTTGAAAAACACTAACCCTTCTTTGGCGGCTGCCAGCAATAAGAACTAAAGTCAGATAAGTCGTAGTGACCATCTAAATTTTGATTACTAGAATTGGGTTCGAATATTTTTATTTCCAGTTTTTTTGTATCAACAGTGCAATTGAAACAACAAAAACAACATTGAGTAGGATTACAGGTGGCAGGACAACAGTCCAAATCACTCATATCACAAGTTTCTTTTCCTCCCGACATACTGCACTTCATTTCACATTGCTCTTTTAGTTTCCTCAGCAAGATTATAGAACCCGGAGTGAAGGTTACGGAGAAAAAAGAAATTAATAATATGTAGCTTATGGCTTTCAAGTATTCAAATATAATTATCTAAATTGTTAATTGATATAGTTTAACATCTGTTAACCATTACGCAGAATTACATTTATTGCTTTGAAGGGCATTTATGAGTTCCGTAAGTACAAAACACACAACAATCACCATCCTGAGGATGTAAAACAGTTTTACAATTTTGACACGTATAACTTAACATGCAAACATCCGTTGGCATAGTTTCTGTTTTTTTTGTGTTGCATTTAGGACAAGTAATTTCCGACAGCATTGATAATTTGGTGCCCACTGATTCAGTATTCGAAGTATCAGCATTTTCACAAGCAGTCGAGTCACCTTCGCAACAAGCTTCTGAATCGGATGAACATTCAGTTCCACATGTTGCTGCATTACTTGCTGCTTGATATTTTAAATACTCGAAATAACTCAGGAAACCAATACTTAAAACTAATCCAAGCCAAAAAACAATTTTTGTCAATTTAATTCTTCGTTTTTCTTTATCCGTTGGTTCGCAATCGCAATTTCCTTCAGCATCACAATTCGTTTTAGGTAAAACGTACAATGAATAATACGAAATAGTAAAAGAAACAGCGCTTATTGCAATTAGTAAAGGTTCAAGAGCACTTATAATTGGTGAACTTGCTAAAGTAGCTGAAGAAATTCCAAATAGAGAGGCAATAGGGCTTGCACACACACCGACACAGGCTCCACTTTTACAACATGACAATAAAATTGGTGCTGCAGAAGTTATTCCGCCTGTAATGGTTGTCCAAATTGATTTTTTTGATTTCATTTTATTAACGTATTAATTTATTTGCATATACTGCAAGACTTGCACCCATCACTGGTGCTGTTAAGTAAATCCACAAAAATTCGGTATGACCAGAAACTAAAGCTGGAGCCAAAGAGCGCGAAGGATTCATAGAAGCGCCTGTAAATTTTCCAGCGAAATAAGCTTCTAAACCTACAATGACTCCTATAATCATTCCTGAATAACGGCCTGGCGCTCTTAAAACACCAATCATTAAAATAAACGTTAATACCAATTCAATTACAAAACATTCGACAACACTAATTGAAGGTAAAGTAGCGCCTAGTAATTTATTGTTAGGAAAAATAGTCATTACCAAAAAACTCGCCGCCATTGCTCCTGCAATTTGAAAAACCATATAAGGTAGCACATTTTTCCATTTAAACTTTTTTGCCAATGCCAATGCAATGGTTACCGCCGGATTAATATGAGCGCCCGAAATTTTACGGAACATTAATATCATCGTCATTACACTTAACCCAAAAATAATGGCAATTTGGGTATGAGTTATTATACCATTACACTCATTGCTTACAACAATGGCACCGGTACCACAAAACACCAATACAAAAGTTCCAGCAAGTTCCGCTAAATATTTATTCATAAATTTTCTTTAATGAAGTTTTGGGAATACTCTTTTATGAGTTGGCGCACATTTCTGAACTGTTGTATAATTTCTTCTTCTCTTCCAATTGCTTTTGCTGGATCAGGAAAATTGTAATGAAATTTTTTTGCTTTTGTAGGAAAATACGGACAACGCTCTTTGGCATT
The DNA here is from genome assembly GCA_043745425.1 of Sphingobacteriaceae bacterium. Lineage (GTDB taxonomy): Bacteria > Bacteroidota > Bacteroidia > B-17B0 > Aurantibacillaceae > JAHEYG01. The sequence goes on from JAYTSW010000473.1 coordinate 5,837, forward strand.
ATCACAAACGGTAATTACAAAATCAAAGTCGATATTTAAATATTCGTTAATGTTATTAGAAGTATGATGAGAAATATCAATACCATCTTCTTTCATTACCGAAATAGCTTTTGGATTTACACCGTGAGTTTCAACGCCCGCACTATAAACTTTTGCTTTGTTGCCTGCAAAATATTGTAAATAACCATGTGCGATTTGGCTGCGACAACTATTTCCCGTACACAAAACTAAAATGTTTTTCATTTCGCTAAATTTTTAACAGCATTTTGTGCCAGGTTCACAACACGATTGCTTTGGATTTTGCAAGTCTGATAATTTCACTTTTAGTTTTTCTGTTGGATGTCCGCAATTATCTTTTGCTAAACAATCGGTTTGTTTTGAAGTTAGAACAAAATCTTTACCATTAAATTCCAAACCATATTTACCAATAGTATCTGATTGATATTCAACTTCCACTTCTAAGTCTTCCATGCCCAATACTTTTTCAGATAAAGCGATAATATTGATAAGCTTTTGCGGTTTCAAACGATGATCAGTATCATTAGCGTTCCATAATTGAAAGTTGGCCACTTTTTCGTTACGAACAGTTCCGCCACAATCAATAAAATTTTTCTGAATAATACCAACTTCGGTTACATGGAAATGCTCAGGCACAAAAGTTCCGTTTGGCAATTGAAAATTTACATCTGTTGATGCGCTTAGATGTTTCTTAATTTCTGATAGTTTCATAATTTATTTTATTTTTTCTCAAGGGGTGCCTTCGGCATAAAGCTGCAGAACAAAAAATTCTGAGTGGTATTAAAAGGTGTTTGATGATCTTCTGTTATACATTTAACACGGTCGAAATATTTTTCAAATTTAGCCGACATGCTTTCTTCAGAATATTGCTTAATGTCTAGACCACTGCATTTTTTTGGGCCGTTAACAGAAAATGTTCCTAAAACTAAAATACCATTTTGTTTAACGCCTTTATTGGCAATTTCTACATAATCATCCGCATCACTTTCATTAATTAAAAAATGAAACGCCGCGCGGTCGTGCCAAAAATCATAGGTTTCGGCTGGAACAAATTTGGTAACATCCGCTACAATCCATTTTACTAAATTCGCTTTTGTGCCAATTCTAATTTTAGCACGCTCAATGGCTTTAGCTGAAATATCGAGAACAGTGATATTTGTAAAACCTGCTTCTAATAAAGCATCCACAAAATGACTATCTCCGCCACCTACGTCAATTATTTTTGAATCTCTTTTCAAATCGAAAAGTTTTACAAAGTCCATTGAGGTTTTAGGATATTGCTGAAACCAACTCACTTCGTTTTCCTGTTTAGTGCTGTAAATTTTTTCCCAATGCTCTTTTTTTAATATGTCTTCCATGGTTCAGGTTTTAAGTTTAACAACACTTCGTTTTTACTTTATAACTATCGAAAAATACATTTAAAAGCTGCTGTGCGTTTTTCCATTCTTTCTCATCAATGCAGTAGCAAATTTTTACGCCGTCAATATCCCCTTTAATTAAACCCGCTTCTTTCAATTCTTTTAAATGTTGTGATACGGTGCTTTGAGAAAGCGGAAGCTCATTCACAATATCACCGCAAATGCAATTCTGTTTTTTTAATAAGAGTTGAAGAATGGCCACACGCGCCGGATGCCCTAAAGCTTTGGTGTATTTAGCGATTTTATTATCCTTGCCCGTAAATTCTTCAGTTTTGGTAGTTCCCATATTAATCGTAAAATTACGATTAATATATTTAATAAAAAAGGGCTTTAACATTTTTAATGAAAGCCCTTCTTAAATAAAAAATATTTTTAGTTCATCTTTTTTAAGTTAACGGCGTACATGATCACAAACGCCACATCAAATAAAAGCATTAAGCCAACAACAACCGCGCCCGCCATTTGACCACCACCCGGACCTCCCATCATAGCCATAGTTTCTTTACCTGCAACAATAAATCCGAGATAGGGAAGTATTTCACCTGCCAGATAAATATAAAAACCTTTTTTCTGCAATTTCCACATCATTAATGCGCCCATAAAAGAAAGCAATATATAAACGAAATTTAAGTACGGTGAAATTTGCATGTACATGTTATCTTGCATGGCCACCATGTTTTCCTCCATTTTATCGGCCATTTCCGGACTAAAACTTCTCATCTTATCAATACTCTCAGCCATGTTCTCAGGTGTATTTTGAATAATGTTCCAAACACCTCCTATTAAACCCAAGCCACACATAATAAAACTGAGTATGCATATTACAGTTAATAATTGCGGGCGTTTTGGCTCCTGCATTGCCTGTTCAAATGAATTGTCGATTGATGTTTCCATGTTTTTGTATTTATTATTTATATTTTACTCAAAAATAAAAAAAGCCACCATAAAAACGGTGACTTCTTTATAAAAGGTTGTAAATCGCTTTTAGTGGGCTGTAGAATCAGCAGGAGCAATTTCTTCAATTCCGCTTTGTAAGGAATCAATTGCTTGTTGCATACCTTCTTTCATACCTTCTCCCATTTTCTCTAATAATTCTTTTCCAACGTCTCCAGCAGATTTATGTATTTCCATTACTGCAAATACTAGTCTAATCGACATGATTGTAGCAACAATCCCGATAACTAAACCAGCAATAGCTAATCCTTTTTTACCATTAACGGCTTTAGCTTTCATGAAACCCATAACACTAAGAACTAAACCAAGTACACTTAAAATAGTCCAGAAAATTGATAATCCCATTCCGCCACCTACTATAGCTGCTAATCCAGCCATTGGTGCAACGATAAAGTAAAGCACTAAAGCTACTAAAGAGATTACGAATCCGGCAACGCCCATACCCTTTCCGGCAGTAGGTGGTGCTGTGTTGTTTGTTTGTTCCATGTTTTATTTTTTTAATTGATTAATATTATCCAAAAAAAAGCCAAATTTCAGAGCTACGCAAGCTTTAATCTTAAAGGTTATGAACAAATAGTTTTTGTAACATAAAAAAGTCCCGCTTTTCTGAGACAAATTCAGAAAAAACAGGACCTTAAAATAAACTAATCTCTTTTATGTTGTAGCGGGAGCGTCTTCAATTTTTGTGTAAACAGAATCTCCAAATGCAAGTATTCCCCAAAATATAATATTTAAGAAAAATAAACCAACCGTAAAGCCATCCCCTTTTCCAAATGATTTTGACAAACGGCTTAAAATTATAATCAGAAAAATAATATTTGCAATAGGGATTATCATTAAAAAGAGCCACCACCAAGGTTTGTTTACAATTTTAAGTAGTACAATAAAATTGTAGATTGGGATAAAAACAGCCCAGCCCGGCTGACCAGCTTTTTCATATACTTTCCAATGTATAATAAAAGTCAATACTACTAAGGCCAGGCAGAGTAGTACCATAAGAATCATTGCAATAATCATAATTAATAGTTTTAAGGGTTAATACTACTAAATAAAATAATTTTCTCGTAACAGCCAAATTTAGTTTTCAAGAAGCCATTTACTATAATTTGTTTTTTGCTCAGCTGAAGCTGATTCTTTAAAAACAATTTTACGTGTTTCGAAATAACTAACACCCTCCTTTACTTTCATTGCTAAAGTTTTTATTTTTCCTTGTGAAGAGATAGTTAATGTAATTTCAGAATTTGAAAAATACTTTAACCAGTTATTTAAATCATTTTTTACATCCATTGCATTTACCGACATAATCTCATCGCCTATTGACAAACCAGCTTTCCATGCTGGAGAAAACGGTGCCACCAATGTTACTTTGGTAATGTGAGCCTGTTCCGCTATTTTAAAACCAAAATCACTTTCACTTTTAAAATGACTAGGCTGTTTTTTCATCCCCAAACCAAGATATTCAAAACATTGAATTAACATGGGCTCAAAATCTTCCGTTCCATAAACGTATTTCGTAAAAAAATCAGCTAAAGAAATTTCAGCTGCCTCTTCACAAACCTTAATAATATCTTTTTCCGAATACCCTTTATTCTTTTTTCCAAATTCAGTATACAAAACTCGGCAAACATCCTGCAGTGACTTTTTATTATCTGTGTTTTTTAAAATCAAAATATCTAACATAAAGGCTACTAAATTTCCCTCATCGTAAATTGAAGTTTTGCGATAAGGTGCGCCGGGAATGTAACCATCCAACCAAGTATCCCAACTGCTATCAGCTACTGATAAATTAAATCGTCCGTAATTATGAAAATGTTTTTGCAAACGTTCTTCCAATGTTTCAAAATATTGTTCATCGGTAAACACATTTGATTTACGTAGCATTACATCACCATAATAAGTGGTAAACCCTTCGTAAACATAACCGGTGCGCGAGTAATTTTCTTTTGTAAAATCGTAGGGCAACATTTCAACGGGACGAATATATTTTACATTCCAACAATGAAATAATTCATGTGAACTCACCCCGAATAAATCTTCGTAGGTTTTTCCTTCGTTCAATTGGTAGCCCGGACCTAAAACAATAACAGTGCTTTTTTGATGTTCTACACCATGATAAAATTTATGCGGTACTACCTGAAAAATAAAATGGTATTCATTAACTGGGATTCCGCCCCAAAATTTTAATTGAGAAGAAGTAAAAGCCGAAAAATTCTTTTTTAGTTTATCAAAATCAGGATTACATTCGCCGTTAAAATGTAAATAAAATTTTACGCCTTCCACTTCATAGAAATCAGATTTAATTTCGGCGCTTGCCATAAAAGGCGAATCGGCCAGTTCATCAAAATTTTTCGCAGTCAAGGTTTTTCCTTTAGCGTTAATCTGACAAGCGATTTTATAAGTATCAGGAATGTCCAATTCTAAAGCATGCTCTTCATGCATTCTGTTTGGCACATACATGCATAAATGAACTGGATTCACATACATCTGATTCTCATCAGCAAAACAAGCGCCTGCATTTAATTCACTAGCAAAATAACTGTAAGTAACTTTTAGTTGAGAAACGCCTTTAGTTTTAATCAACCAACAGTCTTTAGTGGTTTTGGTAAATTCTAAAACATTTTCTTTTTGATCAAATACCTCCACACGTTTTATGCTTTTAGCAAAGTTGCCTAATTCATATCTTCCTGGTCGCCATGATGGCAATTGAAGCTCTAATGTGTCAGATTTTATGTTATCAATATGCAAATCGACATAAATATAATGTGATGACGGATATTTTTGAAATAATTTATACTTGATCATATATGGAGTTTACGCTATAAAATTATAAATTTGAGCCCAATATGCTACGCTTTTTAATAGTTTTTCTTTTTTTAGCACGAATTGGCTTCGGGCAAGACGAGGATACGCTATTAACTCACTTTCTGAAAATTGAAAATGATACAGAAAGAGTAAATCAGTTGTACAAAAAAGGGCTTGATCTTGTCGATAAAAACCCTCGTCTAGCATTCCAATATGCTCAATATTGCGAAAGTGAAGCGCAAAAAACAAAATCGTTAACGCATCTTTCTAAAAGTTACAATTTATCTGGTATTCTTTTTTATAAGCAAGGTTATTTTAAAAAAGCAATTGCTAGTTTCGAAAAGTATTTATCCGCCAATAAGCTCTTAAATAACGTGCTAGGGATTGGTTACAGCTTTACCAATCTTGCCAATTCATATTTACAATTAAAACAATTTCAAAAAGCCGAAGAATATTATTTATTAGCCATTCAATATTATAATACATTGAACACTAAAACTGAAATTGCAAATGGTTTAATTAACCTCGGTGTTTTAAAACAAGAACAAAAACAATTAGAGGCCGCTGAGCAGAATTACGAAAAAGCTTTACAAACGGGAAAGGAATTAAATGATTATACAATTAAAGCCATTTGTTTAAATAATTTGGCACAAGTTTTTTTAGATAAAGGTGATTTTGAAAAAGCATTGGCTTACAATTATGATGCGCTTGAACTGCGGGAACTTATGGGATTGGATGTGGATATTTCAGATTCTTATTTAAGTATTGCCGAAGTTGCATTAAAACAAAATGATTTAAACCTAGCGGAAGAACATCTGAATTTAGCTATAAATTTGTGTAATCAGTTGGATTATTACGAGGGGAAAATGGTGTATCATAAATTAGTTTCTGAGTTCTATTCTAAAAAAAATAATTATCAATTAGCATACGAAAATCTTAAAAAATTTAATCAGTTAAATGATAGTTTAATGCATTTGATGAATGCCGAGTCTGTTGATGAATTTGAAGAATTAGTAGAGCCTTTATCTAATTGTAACGCGAATCCAATTAAAAATGTATGGTTATTAATTTTGTTATCATTAACTTTAATAATTATACCATTTGTTTTAATACGATATAAGCGATGAGTAAGAAAGATAAAACGCGAGTGAATATTGTTTACTCTACCAATCCCGATTTTAAATACGAAACAGAAACGAATTTAAGCGTGCGAAGCTTACCGCCCAATCAACAAAATTTAAAAGTATATTTAGACCGATTAGGTGGCGGAAAATTATTGAGTCGCGTTACGGGTTTTGAAGGACCGGAAAGTGATTTAGATATTCTCGCAAAACTATTAAAACAAAAATGTGGTGTTGGTGGCAATACCAAAAACGGAGAAATTTTAATTCAAGGTGATAACAGGGATAAAATCATTGTCATATTAACCAAAGAAGGTTATAAAATAAAAAAAGCAGGCGGATAATTCTATCCGAGAGCACCAAATTATT
>JAYTSW010000474.1:0-3344 GCA_043745425.1 Sphingobacteriaceae bacterium
CCGCCAACGTATAAGTTATTACTTATCCGGGCATCGCCTAAAACATCAAGCTTATATAAGGGCGAGGTTGTACCAATTCCCAGGTTACCAGAATTAGTAGTAAAAAAATTATTACCTGAACTTCCAAATAATGTTGAACCACTTGGTAAATTACCCCAAGTGCCATTGCTTAATAAAAATTGGCCACTGCCCCCTTGTGGCAAAGCCGAAATATTTCCGGTGGCATCAGCAAGTAAAATACGAGATCCGGATCCACCTAAACTATTTAAGGTTAAAACCCCATTAGGACTCAAACTCATTTTCTGAACATCATTAACACGAAAGTCGAAGGGGAAATTATTGGTTGTGCCAATGAAGTCCCCGGTATTAATAGCATTCCCACTTGTTGACCATTTACCCGCCGGTTGGCTAAAGGCCAAACCGCAAGCGAACACTAGCAAAATTAAAAGACATATTTTTTTCATAACAGATAGTTTTATTTTTAAATTTCAAAAATTAAAGGTGAGGCAAATAAAAGGGCTTTCAATGATACTGTTTCAAAACGAATAAAGCAACAATGCCATAAGGTAGTCTCTAGGTGTTTTCACCTAGTGAGCGCAGGTGTTTTCACTTACGCCCTTAGAAATATTTACTTTCTGCTTGGAGCTTAATCATTGTTTAACAGCGCGTTGGTAAAACCTGAATTTTATAAAAGCGAATAGGAATCAACTAAAATTAATATAAAAAGAAATGAACAGTCTTAAAGTTCTTCGTTGTGATTTTAAGTTGAAGCCTCATTATCCTCGGCACGTGGTTCGTCATCACGACAAGTCGTGACACCACAGGCGTCAGTGATTATCAGTAATTGTTTCTGAATCTTTGGGTACACAAATGGCGAGTACAGGAATCAACAACAATGCCCCGTAAGTCAATATCTTAAAATGCTCATAGTAATCGTTGAACTCTCCTAATAAAATTTTTAAATTACAGACTAAATAAATTACGCAGCAACTTATTAAAATAAAATTATATTTGGCTTTGCTCATCAATTTTCGGTTCTGAATAAAATAGTACAAACAAAACACAAAGGCGGGACAAATAAATAAAAAACCGTAATGTTGTTGGTGTGGAAAAATTAAAGGAATTAACATCAGCAAATAACTCACTTCCCAAAATTGTTGCTTCATTCCTGTTGCAGATCTAAAAGGCAAACTCCTGAAAAAATATAAACTGAAACTTATTAAGGCCAGTCGAACCACATTTAAAATTAAATTCAGTTGATCTAAAGAAACATTAGCAATATTTCGTTTTATAGAAAGCGCATAAGCATCAGGAACATTTTCAGCCAATAAAGTAGAAAGTAAAGTAGAAAGTCCGTGAAAGCTTCTTTCATCAACATCTAAAATATGTACGGTGTTGCCCGGATTAATTAAAGTGAGCCAGGTACTTAAAAGCGTTTGATTAAATTCCCAACCAACAAACACCGCGGGAAAAAACAAGAACAAAGCGTAGAACGCAATAACAAAACTTCCGGCTTTAAAAAAGCCGCGATAAAATAAATAAGGAAGTAAAACAATAGGTAAGATCTTAATATTGATTCCCAAAGCAATTAAGGCCGCGCCCGGCAAGGGTTTATTGCTAAACACCAATTGTAAACCTTGTAAACATAAATACAATAATAAAATAGTAGTTTGCGAATGATGCAAATTCTCGAAAACAAAACGAAAAGCAAACACAAAACCCGCAATGCGCATGAACAACAATTGTTTTTTAGAAAAACTGTGAAGTGGCAACAAATTCTTAATGATCTGAAATATCCTGAAAACAAAAAATACATTCAGTGCCAGCCACAAAAATTTAGCAAGCTGAAAGGGCAACCAGGTAAGCGGGTGAAGGAGGATGGCAAAAAATACAGAGTAAAAATAATGGTAGCTATCAACGTAGCTTTTCTCAAAGATATTCTCACCTTTAAAAAGATCTTGTGAAGCAGAAAGAAAAATAAAGAAATCGCCTTGGCCTTGCGATTCAATGTATAAAAAATAAAGAAGGGCTAAGCCGGCTAGAAAAAAGAGTATCCGTTTAATCGTCATGGCTAAAGCCTCATTAACTTTCTATTGATTAACCCCAGACTTAAGTCTGGGGTTATAGGGTAAAGAGTAACATTGGGCTTTAGCCCTGAAAAAAGATTGGGATGATGTTTCTACAAGCTCAACATCCCAACCAACGATTAATCCTTCAAGAAGGTCAACATTTTTTCAACGCTAACTTTAGCATCACCGTAAAGCATTTCAGAGTTTTGCTTATAAAATAACGGATTGTCTTCGCCGGAATAACCTGCCGACATTGAACGTTTCATAATAATTACTTTTTCAGCTTTCCACGCTTCAATTACCGGCATACCATAAATTGAACATCCCGGATCGTCTTGTGCACTTGGGTTTACAACATCATTCGCACCAATTACCATTACCACATCTGTATTCGGAAGATCTTCGTTGATCTCATCCATTTCCAAAACAATATCATAAGGTACATTTGCTTCCGCTAATAAAACATTCATGTGTCCCGGCAAACGACCGGCCACCGGATGGATAGCGAACCTAACTTTTTTACCTGCTTTTTGTAATGTTTGAACCATATCGTAAATTGGATACTGTGCTTTTGCAACTGCCATACCGTAACCCGGAACGATAACAACCGATTTTGCTTCTTTTAATAAAGTTGCAACCTCTTCGTGATTCAATGCTGTTACTTCTCCTTCCATTGCTTTTTTCTCACCAGTTCTGACTCCTAAACTTGCGCTTGCAAATATTACTGAGAAGAAAGAACGATTCATAGCTTCACACATATGCATGGAAAGAATAGCACCCGAACTACCTACTAATGCGCCTGTAACAATTAAAAGATCGTTACCTAACATAAAACCTGCTGCTGCTGCTGCCCAACCTGAATAGGAGTTTAGCATAGAAACTACCACCGGCATATCTCCACCACCAATAGCCATAACTAACACAACACCAATAAAAGAAGCAATTACCATCATGATATCCAAATAAAGCATACCACTTGTGCCTTCGGCTTTACAGAAGAAAATACCACAGACAACACAAGCTGTCATTAATATTAGATTCATCATTTGAAGTCCTGCAAAACTCCATGGTTTAGAAGGAATTTTTCCATCTAATTTGCCCCAGGCAATAATTGAACCCGTGAAAGTAATTGCTCCAATAAAAATTCCTACAAAAACTTCTACTAAGTGTATAGTGTGTTCTGCACCTGACAGTAATTGTGTAGCAGGATCGAGGTAAGAACCAATACCAACTAAAACTGCGGCTAGTCCAACAAAACTATGAAGTATTGCAACC
>JAYTSW010000475.1:0-3327 GCA_043745425.1 Sphingobacteriaceae bacterium
TTAAAAGCTAAAATTTACATCAAAGCTCTTAAAGCTGCTTACTTAGAACTAACAAATATTAAAAGTCAGGCTATGCCTGCGTAACATCAGTTAGTAATACCCAATTTTACGGTTATTAGAGAGATTATATCAAGTAAAGTAGCTAAACATAAATTGAACAATAGAAATTTATAAAAACCTGTAAAGTATTTGATTTTGTAAATCCCCCAAATAAGTAGGACTACTTCCAAGTAGGTTATTATTTCCCCCGAATAGCGATATATATAATAGATTGTTAAAGAATACGGAGGAGGTTGTTGAAGGAGAATCATATACGGAGAGTCAAAATTTAATTTATCACAATTATATCAATTATTATTTCACTAAACAAATATCTCTTATGGCTAATTTAAAAAAAAGTACCCCTACTAAAAAAAGGAAAGTCGAAAAAATGATTTCAGATTATAAAGCTTTTCCTGCTGACCAAGATAGAACTCACGCTCTTGCTCCAATTCTATTACAAAACGAACTGAACTTGAGTGAACCAATTGGGGTAAGGTTCACAAGAGAAGATTTGGAAGGTTTTTTAAATGATACAAATTGGAATAATCTTGTATGCTATATGGGATTAGATGATACTGATCCGACTCAATTTCGACACGTAGCATATTTTTATAATGTGGATAGTGCTGGAAATTGGAATCAGGTAACAATTGGTGGCGGTGGTGGCGGTGGTGTAACTGCAAACTCTGTTCCACCACCAAATTCACCACCACCTTTGGAATAGAATACTAATTATTTCACTTTACGGGTAGTTTTGACAAGAAGCTACCTGTAATTTTTAAAAAGCTATTTAAGATGAAAAAGGTATATTTTTTATTGTTGTTCTTAATTTTTACGGTTGATTCTTGGAGTCAATCCCAGAGACGTTCTTTGTTAATACAAACTCCTTCAATTGCACAAATTGAGTCCACTTCTTGCTGGGCGGCTTCTATGGAAATGGCATTAAAATCTTTTGATAAAAATGCTTGGTACAATCAAAAGAGAAGCAGACTTTTATCCCCACTTACCTTCAATAAATTGTTAGATTCTTTAAAACAAGTTAATCGATTCGGCTCATTTAAGGTTTCTACAACAATGAAATCAGATGATGTTAGAATTTTAAAAGGCAGGAGATATGATATTGTTGAAGCAGATAGCTTACCGTGGGTTAATTTTCAGGATAATTTTGAACTATCCAAGTCTCCAATGATTTTTTGGAAAAAATTTGGCACTGCGAATGGGCAATATCATGTAAATATATTTAGAGGTTATGAACATACGAAACTTCAAGCTAATCAAATGAGATTTATTTTCGTAAATGACCCTTGGCCAAATATCCAAGAAGGCAAGAAAGGGGGAGCAAATTATATTCTAACCTATGAATTTTATAAGAAAAAACCGATTGCACTACCAGTGAGTCGATTACCTAATAATGCAGAGTTCCCTAATATGGCAGTTCTGTACGATTTCAAATTACCTCCAAAGACTACAACATTCTATCAGTCTAACAGTTCAAATTGGGATAATAGGAAATATGCTAATATTGTTTCAAAATTTAGTACTGAACCCACCACTCCAAAAATCATAGAACAAGCCAATAAAACATTATCTCATGTACAGACTTCTGCAAGTGATAGTTTATTAGAATATACAAAAATCACCAAAACTTCAACGCAAGTAGATGTTAATAGTATTTTAAAAGTCGTTACATTTTTTTTAGTAGATAATGATGTCAGGGACACTCTTACTACATCAACATCCAAGATAACCTTTGATAAATATAAGTTATTTGATGGCTATACAACCCTCTTTGAAGATGCACCCTCATACTTAGTTACTCTGAAAACAAACAATAAACCTTCAACCGTTATAGCGGTAGAGGCTACTGATAAAAAAGAACTTTATACCACGAGAATAGAAAGGTTTAATACGTCAGTTGCCGCTGTCGTTGCAAGAGTAGTTAATCTTGCTGCCAACAATCCAAATTTGCCACAATCTTTTGAAGCCATAAAAACTGCATATTTCTATCGTTCATATAATGAAGCAAATGATTTTATTATTCTTGAGCAACAAGGGCAAAGCAACCCTCTTGTATTAATAGATTTATCCAAAGGAATGGATTTATTTGATGAACCAACGAAAGACTCTATCCAAACGGATAACTTTAATTTTCGTACAAGAATACTGGAAGGCGAAAACTTAGATAAAATGAAATTATATTTAGCTACTACAACAAAATCTTGTGAAAATGATTGTAAGTATAAAATCTCAGAAGCGGGAATGTCAATGATTGATGCGTGTCAAAAATTAATTTCTAAATCAGATTCCACTGCATCATACATACAAAATGATGGTTCTATTTATTTAACTTGTCGCAATTTTAAAATACCTGCTAAATATTTATACTCAGACTTAAGAAAAGATGGATTAATTTCAATTTTTGCAAATTATGCTCCTAATATTGAAGGCAAAGATTCTTATTTTAATTTTCAATGGGTGCCAAGTTATACTCAAAATGATTATGATGTATTTAAAGCAAATAATTGTTCAACTTGTCTTCCGAAACCTCCAATGAATTATCCGTATCCGTCTGGTTCTGAAAATGCAGTATATGAATTAATTTTTGTTCCTGTACAGTCTTATAAAATGTTAAGGAGTAATTCACATAAAAATGAATATCCAAATTGGGCAAGATTGAAAAATGTTGCTATTCGCCCAAGTGATATGGAAACAATAGAGAATCCAAGATTAGAGGCTTCTGATGGGTATTTTAATATGAGTGAAGGGGAACAAAAATATTTAAGTCAGTATAAAGCAGATTTACCAATATATCCAATTAAGGGCATATTATCCTCAAAAGGAGTAGTTTGTGATGTGATTTTGAAAGACAGTGGTAAAAGAGTTCAGTGCTACGTTTTGAATAGTTATGATAGTGCTTTGCTGTGGCAGGAAGAGAAATAGCTTCGTCAGTATTGCCATAAATCCCTCACAACTCCTCCCCAAAACTATGCAATGCAGTTCCAGCCGTTGTTAGTGTTTTTTTCACCAACAACACTTGCGAAAGCAACTCGTCAAGTAGATTTGAACTTTTGCTTTCGCACGTGTTGTTGGTAGAAAAAATACCAACAACGGCACTAAATCTGAAAAAGAGGATTTGGAAGAAAAAGAATTAGATAAACTCCTTAAATTAGCTGATATTTCAGCATAAAATTCCCCCATTCTTCTCCCCAATATTGGGGATTTTTGTTTAAAATCTTCCTGCAAACTTTGTGAAGTAAAAGAAATGTCTCTCTTACCTTAACATCA